>NZ_LGCW01000110.1:0-4213 GCF_001279365.1 Streptomyces sp. NRRL F-5755
GGCGCATTGGATCAGCTTGTCCTCGTCGGCATGCGGCCAGTTGAAGCCGAGCATGTCCAGGACCCACTCCAGCGGATCCGGCAGCATGAGAGACAAGACGAAACTCCCCCGTGAAAATGCGTGTACAGCCCGCCGGTGACCGGCGGTGGCGGTGGTGACGGCGAGGCGGACGGCGGTGAGCCGGGCGGGGCCGTGGGTGGTGGCTGGTTACGTACGGGTGGTACGTAACCCTGCGGCCGGCGCCGCCCACCGTCCCCCGGGGCCTCCCAGGGCCTCCCACAACCTCCCGGGCCGGCGGCCCGTCAGTGCGTCTTGGGCCCGTCCAGACGCGAGACGAACTTGGTCGAGGTGTTGGAGTCCTGCGGGTTGGGCACGTGCTGCTTGATCAGCGAGTCGCTGAAGTCCTCGCCCTCCGCGTAATTCTTGGACATGGAGTTCAGCGCCTTGCCGATCTCCTGGAGCTTCGACGACAGATGGCCCATCGACTCGTACATGCCGTCACGTACGCCCTCGTAGACGACGCCGAACTTCTCGCCGATGTCGTCGTCGCCCCACGGCGGCATGTCCGCCTTGCTGTCGAACGTCGTCAGCCCGCTCATGAACTGCTCGCCGAACGACTTCTCCGGCTCTTTCTGGCCACCGCCGGCCGGTGGTGTACCCGGCGGGCCCGCGCCCAGCGCGCTCAGCCCGTTCATCAGCCGTACGACCGATGCCTGGAAGTCCTGACCCAGCTTGACGAAGTTGGTGCCCTCCGCCTTCAGGGACTCCACCTCGGTCTGGAACCCACCTGCTCCCACAACGCCCCCGAGTTGTCCGTGCTTTCTTCAGGTGCTACCCAAAGAGATGTTCATGCCAAAGTCTAGATGTTGCCA
Organism: Streptomyces sp. NRRL F-5755; assembly: GCF_001279365.1. Classification (NCBI taxonomy): domain Bacteria; kingdom Bacillati; phylum Actinomycetota; class Actinomycetes; order Kitasatosporales; family Streptomycetaceae; genus Streptomyces; species Streptomyces sp. NRRL F-5755. The sequence continues at coordinate 873 of NZ_LGCW01000110.1, forward strand.
AGGGTCCGTACGAGGCTGGACATCGGTGCGACGCCGGTGGGCGGCCGCCCCGCTTCGACAGGTCCCGCCCCGTCAGACCCTGCGCCCTTACGACCCGCTGGGCCGATACCACCGGTGGTAGATCTTCACGGCCTCCTCCGGAGGATGGTTCGGCAGAAAGGTCACATCTCCGTTGATCTTGGAGATGGCCACGTTGCTGCCGCCCGGGTCGGCCGGTGGCGCCTGCGGGTCCGCCGGGGCCGGCCAGCTCGCGCGTACGAGGTAGCCGACGTCGAATTCGTGGACGAACAGGCCGGACGGGCCGCCGGGCGAACCGACCTCGGGAAAGTGATGCCGGCCGATTTCCAGCGCTTCCTCCGGGGTGGACGGGACCGGGCGCGATCCGTTGTCCGCCATGCCCGCATGCGGCGGGGGCGGAGGTGGCGGCGGGGGAGGGGAAGGTGTGGGCGGCTGGCCGGAAACATGGCCCGGGATGTCGGAATCTGCCATGGATTGCCCCTCCTTGAGTGTCGGTTCCGCCGGTCACGGTGCTGGCGTTTGCGTCAGCAGTGGCCAACTTAACCCACGTCGCTTCCGCGCGTTCGGTTCTCGGAGACGGTGAGATTTGGGCTGTGTGGGGGATGTGGCTGATCCGGCGGCGTGGACATCACAGGCTCCGTGGAACCAACGGGCTCGATGTGCGGCTCAGGCCGGGCTGGTTCGGCCTGCGCTGGTTCAGACTGCGCTGGTTCGGCCTGTGCCGGCTCGATGGGGAGGCCAAGACCAAGATCGCCGAGTCGATCGGGCACGTGCGTAAGGGCGTCAAGGCAGGCGCGTACGGGCGGGGTCTCCGTACCGGGGCGCCAGGCCGCCTGGACGTCGCGCCGGAGCGGCGGATCGGTCGGCAGGAAACGGACGCCGGGCGGGGCCTGGCGCCAGGCCGTGGCGGGTACGAGTGCGGCGGTCAGCCCGGCGGCCACCAAGGTGAGCTGAGTGGCATGGTCGCTGATGCTGTAGCGGAGGTCCGGCTCGACGCCGCAGGTACGCAGGGCCTGTACGAGCGCTTCGCGCGGCTCGGCCCCGGGCGGGCAGGCCGTCCACGCGACGCCGTCGAGGTCGGCGAGGCGGAGGAGGGGCCGGTCGCCGAGCGGGTGCGCCTCGTGGAGCGCCACCCGTGCCTCTTCCGTAACGAGCGTGCGTACGGCCACGCCTGCCGGCAGGTGCCGCGGCCGGTTCGACCAGTTCTCTATGAGGAGCAGGTCGAGGTCGCCGCGCAGAAGGGCGGGGAGCAGTTCGGCCACCTCGCCGTCGCGCACCGTCGGGGCGAGTCGGGAATGGCGTGTGGTCAGCGCGGCCAACGTGGTCGGCAGCAGGGTCCGTATGACGCTGCCGATGGCGCCTATCCGGAGCGGGCCGAGCACTTCGTCGTCCAGCGCGGCGAGATCGTCCTCGGCCGCGGCCAGTTGGGCCATGACCGCGGCCGCGTGGTCCGCGAGCACCCGGCCGGCGTGGGTCAGCCGTACGCTGCGCCCCTCCGGCTCCGTGAGGCGGTGACCGCATTCCCGTTCCAGCTTGCTCAGCTGCTGGCTCATGCCGGACGGCGTGATGTGCAGGGCCCGTGCCGCCCGGGCGATGGAACCGTGGGTGTCCACCGCGGCCAGGGCGCGCAGCCGCTCCAAGTTGATCATCAGGTCAGGCTAGCGACGGATCGGATCGGCAATGCGTTAGCGGAACTACTGAGTTGTGATGACAGATCGTCGCTTTTGTTCAGGGGTGGGGGTGGCCAGGGTGGAGGAATGACGGTTCGAGGGGACGATGGGGATATCCGGGGCGGCGGCGAGGTTCGGGGCAAGGCCGACGGGGACGGGGAGGCTCCGCACGGAGGGGGCGTACGGAGCGGGCTTCCGCGCCGTACCAGCGCCCGCAGTGGGCACCCGTCCCGCGCCGACGCCTGCGACGGGCATCCATCCCGCATCGGCTCTCTCGGTGGGCACCCGTCTCGCGTCGGCTCCCACGACGCGCACCCATCCCATCCCGGCTCCGGCGATGGGCGCCCTCCCCATCCCAGCTCCCGGGCTGGGCGCCCACCCCGCCCCCGCGCCCCCGGAAAGCCCATACTCATGGTGCTCGCCGGCAGCCTCTGCATCTCCGCTTCCGCCGTCTTCGTCAAGCTGTCCGGTACGAGCGCGGGGACGGCGGCGTTCTTCCGGTGCGCCATCGCGCTCCTCGTGCTGGTGCCGCTGGCCCTCGCGGAGCAGCGGACGGCGGGGCCGCGGGCCTGGCGGTTGCGGCGCCTGGACCTGGCGGCGGGCGTGTTGCTCGGCATCGATTACGTCTCCTGGGCAGCGGCGATCCACAGCGTGGGCGCGTCCATCGCCACCGTGGTCGTCAACATCCAGGTGGTGATCTTCCCGCTGCTGGCGCGCGTGTTCACCCGTACTCCCGTACCGCGGCGCTTCGTGGTCGCGACGCCCGTCATGCTGCTGGGAGTGGCATTGGCCAGCGGAGCCGTCGGCGCTCCAGCGGCGGGCAGTGCCCCGGTGACCGGCGCGGTGTTCGGCCTGGTCGCCGGTTTCGGATACGCGGGCTACCTCTTCCTGATGCGGCTCGGCGGCGGCCAGGGCCATACGGTCGGCCCGGTGTGCACGTCCACCGCGGCGGCCGCGGGCGCCGCCGCGCTGCTCGGCGGGGCGTGGACCGGCATCGACTTCTCCCTCGACGCGCGCGCCTGGGGATGGCTGACCATGCTGGCACTCGTCGGACAGGTGCTGGCCTGGTTGGTGATGACGCCGGCGCTCCCGCGCCTGGCGCCCAACGTCGGCGCGGCACTGCTGCTCCTGCAACCGGTGATGGCGATCGGTCTCGGGGTGGCGGTCGGCGAGCGGCCCACGGCGAGCCAGTTCGGAGGGTGCGTGCTGGTGGTTCTGGTGGTGTGGGGCGTGGGGCGCGGATCGGGGCGGCGGGGCGCGCGGAGCGGATCGTAAGCCCGTACGGACGCGGGGCGCACGTAGCGGCTCGTACGCCCCCGCGGACGGCGCTGAGCGCCGCCGATGTCAAAGGCGCGTAAGGCTGGACGGTTTGGGCGACAGAGGAGCGTCAGGGGCACACGGCGCGGCGCGTACGGACGGTTGAGTGATCCCACCCACAGGAGAGGCGCACCCACGCCCCTCCCTCAGGGCCCTTCACCAAACAGCGCTTCTACCCGCAGCGCCCCGTCCCTCACTGCCTCCCCTTCCGCCGCCCCGAAAGCCCCCGAGATGCAGCCTCTGGCTCCGGACCAGCAGCAGAACGTTCCCGCGTCCCCCACCGACACCCTCGCGCCCAACTCTCATACGGAACCCGGTACTCACACGGGCCCCACC
>NZ_LGCW01000111.1:0-4142 GCF_001279365.1 Streptomyces sp. NRRL F-5755
CCTCAGGACGGGACCGCCCCCCAGGCCGGGACCGCCCCCCAAGACGACGCCACCCCTCCGGCCGACCCCCAGCAGCCCGCCATCCCGGCCCAGCCGCTCGGCCCCCCGGCCGCCGGTTACGACGACTCCGAGCGTGCGGCCGTGCACCGGGTCATGCGGGAGCGCCGTGACATCCGTAACGGCTTCCGTTCCGACCCCATCCCCAACGAGGTGCTGCTGCGCGTCCTGGAGGCGGCCCACACCGCTCCCAGCGTCGGGCACTCCCAGCCCTGGGACTTCGTCGTCATCCGCTCGCAGGAGACCCGGGAGCGGATGCACCAGCTCGCCGCGGCGCAGCGCGAGGCGTACGCGAAGTCGCTGCCGAAGGCCCGCGCCAAGCAGTTCCGCGAGCTGAAGATCGAGGCCATCCTCGAAACGCCGGTCAACATCGTGGTGACCGCCGACTCCACCCGCGGCGGCCGGCACACCCTCGGCCGCCACACCCAGCCCCAGATGGCCCCCTACAGCTCCGCGCTCGCGGTGGAGAACCTGTGGCTGGCGGCCCGCGCCGAGGGCCTGGGCGTCGGCTGGGTCAGCTTCTTCGACGAGCGCGAGATGGTCCGCGAGCTGGGCCTGCCCGAGCACCTGGAGGTCGTCGCGTACCTCTGTGTCGGGTACGTGGACGAGTTCCCCGACGAGCCCGAGCTGATGCAGGCGGGCTGGGCCAAGCGCCGCCCGCTGTCCTGGGTGGTCCACGAGGAGACGTACGGCCGCCGCGCCCTGCCCGGCGAGGCGCCCGCCAACCTCCTCCAGGAGACGCTCCAGGGCATCCGCCCGCTGGACGCCAAGGCGCTCGGCGAGGCGTGGGAGCGGCAGAAGCGGATGACGAAGCCCGCGGGTGCCCTCGGCATGCTGGAGATCATCTCCGCTCAGCTGTGCGGCCTGTCCCGCAAGTGCCCGCCGCCGATCCCGGAGCCGGCCGCCGTCGCCGTCTTCGCGGGCGACCACGGCGTGCACGCGCAGGGCGTCACCCCCTGGCCGCAGGAGGTCACGGCGCAGATGGTCGCCAACTTCCTGGGCGGCGGCGCGGTCTGCAACGCCTTCGCCAACCAGGTGGGCGCCGAGGTCTGCGTCGTGGACGTAGGCGTGGCGGCCGACCTGCCGGCCACCCCCGGCCTGCTGCCGCGCAAGATCCGGCCGGGCACCGCCGACTTCACCGTCGGCCCCGCGATGAGCCACGACGAGGTGCTGCGCGCCATCGAGGTGGGCATCGAGACCGCCCGCGACCTGGTGGCCGCCGGCAACAAGGCGCTGATCACCGGCGAGATGGGCATCGCCAACACCACCACCTCGGCCGCCCTGATCTCCGTCTACACCGAGACCGATCCCGCCGAGGTCACCGGCCGCGGCACGGGCATCAACGACGAGACCCACGCCCGCAAGGTCGACGTGGTGCGCCGCGCCCTGGAGCTGCACCGCCCGGACCCGGCCGACCCGATCGGCGTCCTCGCCGCGGTCGGCGGCCTGGAGCACGCGGCGATGGCCGGTCTGATCCTCGGCGGCGCCTCGCTGCGTACGCCGGTCATCCTGGACGGCGTCAGCGCCGGGGCCGCCGCCCTGGTGGCCCGCGCCATCGCCCCCGAGGCGCTGGCCGCCTGCATCGCCGGCCACCGCAGCGCCGAGCCCGGCCACGTCGCCGCGCTCAACAAGCTCGGACTGCGCCCGCTGGTCGACCTCGACCTGCGGCTCGGCGAGGGCACTGGCGCCCTGCTGGCGCTGCCCGTCGTCCAGAGCGCCGCCCGCGCCATGCACGAGGTCGCCACCTTCGACTCCGCCGGAGTCACCGAGAAGGGCTGACCGCGCGGGAGGTCCCTGCGCATGACCCCCGGCCCGCAGCCTCATAGGCTGTGGGCCGGGGCCGTACCCTCTCACCAGGCCCCCGGGGCGGCAGCCGCCCCGTCCCACCGCCGCTCCAGTGCCGCAGCGGCGACGCGTCCCCACCTTCGCCAGCGCGCGCTGCCCGCACCACCGCGCCACCCCCACAAGGAGCCGTACCGCCATGGCCGAGCACGCCGAACACGCCGCCTACCCCGTCGGACTGCGCCTGTCCGGCCGCCGCGTGGTCGTCCTCGGCGGCGGCCAGGTCGCCCAGCGCCGCCTGCCCTCCCTGGTCGCGGCGGGCGCCGACGTGCTGCTGATCTCCCCGTCCGCCAAGCCGTCCGTCGAGGCGATGGCCGACACCGGCGAGATCCGCTGGGAGCGCCGCCGGTACACGCCCGGCGACCTCGCCGACGCCTGGTACGCCCTGATCTCCACCGACGACCCCGAGGCCAACGCCGCCGCCTCCCAGGAGGCCGAGGACCGCCGCGTGTGGTGCGTGCGCTCCGACGACGCGGAGGCCGCCACCGCCTGGACCCCGGCCACCGGCCGCAGCGAGGGCGTCACCGTCGCGGTCCTCACCGGCCGCGACCCGCGCCGCTCCGCCGCCGTACGGGACGCCATCGTCGAGGGCCTGCGCGACGGCACCCTCGCGGCCCCGCACCACCGCGCCCGTACCACCGGCGTCGCCCTGGTCGGCGGCGGCCCCGGCGACCCCGACCTGATCACCGTGCGCGGCCGCCGGCTGCTCGCCGAGGCCGACGTGGTCATCGCCGACCGGCTCGGCCCCCGCGACCTGCTCGCCGAACTGCCGCCGCACGTCGAGGTCATCGATGCCGCGAAGATCCCGTACGGCCGGTTCATGGCCCAGGAGGCCATCAACAACGCCCTGATCGAGCACGCCCGCGCCGGGAAGTCCGTGGTCCGCCTCAAGGGCGGCGACCCGTACGTCTTCGGCCGCGGCATGGAGGAACTCCAGGCGCTCGCCGAAGCCGGCATCCCCTGCACCGTCGTGCCCGGCATCTCCAGCTCCATCAGCGTGCCCTCCGCCGCCGGCATCCCCGTCACCCACCGCGGGGTCGCCCAGGAGTTCACCGTCGTCAGCGGCCATGTCGCGCCCGACGACGAGCGCTCCACGGTCGACTGGTCGGCCCTCGCCCGCCTGCGCGGCACCCTCGTCGTCCTGATGGGCGTCGAGAACAGCGGCGCCATCGCCGCCACGCTCGTCGCGCACGGCCGCGGCGCCGACACCCCCGTGGCCGTCGTCCAGGAGGGCACCACCACCGCCCAGCGCCGCGTGGACGCCACGCTCGGCACGCTCGGCGAGACGGTACGGGCCGAAGGCGTACGGCCGCCCGCGGTCATCGTCATCGGCGAGGTCGTGGCCGTGAACCCCACGGCCTGACCCCCCGAAGCCGAGCGCCCACACCCCGCCCCCACCACCGACAAGGCACCCACCCCGTGGCTGACATCATCACCGTCGACGACCCGGACGACCCCCGCCTGAGCGACTACACCGGCCTGACCGACGTGGAGCTGCGCCGCCGCCGCGAACCGGCCGAGGGCCTGTTCATCGCGGAGGGCGAGAAGGTCATCCGGCGCGCCGGGCAGGCCGGCTACGCGATGCGCTCGATGCTCCTGTCCGCCAAGTGGGTCGAGGTGATGGGCGACGTCATCGAGGCGGCGACGGCACCGGTGTACGTCGTCGACCCGGCCCTCGCCGAGCGCGTGACGGGCTATCACGTCCACCGCGGCGCCCTGGCCTCCATGGCCCGCAAGCCGCTGCCGACGGCCGCCGAACTCCTGGCCCGCCCCGGCACCCGTCGGATCGCGGTGATGGAAGCGGTGAATGATCATACAAATATCGGCGCGATTTTTCGCAGCGCCGCCGCCCTCGGCATGGACGCCGTCCTGCTCTCCCCGGACAGCGCCGACCCGCTCTACCGCCGCTCGGTGAAGGTCTCCATGGGCGCGGTCTTCGCCGTCCCGTACGCCCGCCTGGAGAACTGGCCCCGCGACCTGGAAACCGTCCGCGAGGCGGGCTTCCCCCTCCTGGCCCTCACCCCCGACGCCCGGGCCGTCCCGCTGGACGAGGTGGCCCCGCATCGCATGGAGCGCGCGGCGCTGATGCTCGGCGCCGAAGGCGACGGTCTGTCCCGGCGTGCCCTGGAAGCCGCCGACACCTGGGTGCGCATCCCGATGGCCCACGACGTGGACTCCCTCAACGTGGGAGCCGCGGCGGCGGTGGCCTTCTACGCGGTCATGGCGGGGCGGGGGGACGGGGG
>NZ_LGCW01000112.1:0-5117 GCF_001279365.1 Streptomyces sp. NRRL F-5755
GTCGTCCCACATGAACCAGAAGCGGTCCTGGCCGGGGGTGCCGAACAGGTACAGGATCAGGTCCTGGTCCAGCGTGATACGGCCGAAGTCCATCGCCACCGTGGTGGTGGTCTTGTCCGGCGCGTGCGTGAGGTCGTCGATGCCGGCCGACGCCGAGGTCATCACGGCTTCGGTGCGCAGCGGGTTGATCTCTGAGACGGCCCCGACGAACGTGGTCTTGCCCACGCCGAAGCCGCCCGCCACCACGATCTTCGCGGAGGTGGTGGAGCGGGCTGCACCGCTAGAGCTTGCGAAGTCCACTGAGCACCCTTTCGAGCAGTGTCACATCTGGCTGTCCGCCGGCGGTCTCGTCCCCGCCGGGCTGATGGATGGCGACGAGTCCGGCCTCCGCCAGGTCGGCGACGAGGATTCGGGCGACGCCGAGGGGGATGGAGAGGAGGGCCGAGATCTCGGCCACTGACTTGATCTCGCGGCAGAGGTGGCAGATGCGCTGGTGCTCCGGCAGTTGGCCCTGCAGCCGGGCGGGGTCGGCGGTCGTGCTGACCAGCGCCTCGATGGCGAGCTGGTAGCGCGGCCGGGTCCGGCCCCCGGTCATCGCGTACGGGCGCACAAGCGGGTTGTGCGCGCCCCCCGTGGGGGCCGCCGGCCCGTTGCGCCGCTGCCGGGGCGGTGCCGGCTGGACGCGCGGTGCCCGCTGCTGCTCGTACGGCGACGGCTCGTACGGCTGCCGGGAGTCGTACGGCCGCTGCTGGTACGGCTGCTGGGGCTGCGGCGGCTGCTGCTGCCGACGGCTGGGCGCGGAAGGAAAGTTGAAGCGGTTGTGCCGGTGCTCGCCCTGGGACCCGGACTGCTGTCCGGGGCCGTACGGGTAACCGCTCGGGGGCGTTGCCACGTCTCCTCCTTCAACTTGCCAATCTGACGCCGGTCGCGCCACCGCACCCTACGGCGCGGTGGCGGGAAACGCACTGCCTGTCTGCTAGTTGAGAAGGCTGCCCTGCAGTTCCGCGCGCAGGTCCGGTGTGAGCACCGTGCCCGCGCGGTCGACCAGCAGGGCCATCTCGTAACCGACGAGGCCGATGTCGCACTCCGGGTGCGCCAGTACGGCCAGCGACGATCCGGGACATGATGAAGAGGAAGCCGCGCTCCATCTCCACCACGGTCTGATTGACGCTCCCGCCTTCGAAGATGCGGGAGGCGCCGGAGGTCAGCGAGGTGAGGCCGGAGGCCACCGCCGCCAACTGATCGGCTCTGTCCCGAGGGAAGCCCTCGGACATGGCGAGGAGGAGACCGTCCGCGGAGACCACGACCGTGTGGGACACACCGGGGGTGTTGTCCACGAAGTTGGTGATCAACCAGTTCAGGTTCTGCGCCGCCTGGCTCATCGGGCTCACACTAACGCTCCTGATCGTAGGTGCTGCCGGGGCCGAAGCCCTGTTGGTCATTCTGGGGGACCTCCTGGTCCGTGCCCACGTTGCGTCCCTGCTGGACCCCGCGCCGCAGGTTGCTCAGCCGGCCGCGGACGTCCTCCGGAGCGCGGGAGACCTGCGGGCCGCCCTGCGGGCTCTGCTCCGCCGTGCCCTCGACCAGGTTGGCCTTGGGCACCCGCCGGGGCAGACCGGAGGAAGTGACTCCGCCCGCCTTCGGCTCGCGCAGCCGCTCCGCCCGCTGCCAGCGCTCGTCGTTGGCCGAGCGCCACTCGGAGCCGTCCGAACCGGACTCCGGCGCGTTCCCCTGCGGGGCGGCCGCCGGGTCCTCCTGGGCACGGGGCCTGGAGGACGCCTCCTCGAACGGCTGCCACTGCTGCTGAGCCTGCGGCTGGCCGGCTCCGCGGCGCGGAAGGCCGGCGTCGGTCAGCGACGGCGCGTCGTTCGGGGTGGGATCCGGACGCTCGAATGCTACGCGGTCCGGGCTGTCCGCGGGAGCGGCCGACCGATTCCGGTCCGATTCCGTTTCCGGGCCCGAATAGCCGGTGTACGCTCCGTTTTCGGGCCAGTCGTCCTGCGGCCGCGTCTCGTACGGCACGTACGGCTGCTGGCCGGCGGCCTCGTCGCGACCGACTTCGGCAAGTCCCTGGCCGAGCGGCTGCCCGGCGTCGTACGCCCCTTGCCCAGGTTCCGCATAGGGCTGCCCAGGCTGGTTCCCGTACCCCGCGCCGCCGTGCTGCGCCGTGTCCTGGAACAGCTGTGCCGACGGATCCTGGTACGGCTGTCCCGACAGGTCCTGGTACGGCTGCTGCGCGGGATCGTGCGCCCGGCCCTGGGCGCCCGCGCCACCGGCCTGCGCCTCCAGCGCCGCCCGGCGCTCCTCGCGCATCAGCGAGCGGTTGACCGGGTCGAGCGGCGTGGCGCCGCCCTGCTGCCCGAAACCGGACTCGTCGAAGCCGAGTTCCGCGGCCGAGCGGCCGTCGCCGGCGTACCCGCCCTGCTCGTGCTCGGGGACGATCCGGGAGACCGTGAAGTCGTCGTCGTAGCCCTCCTCGCCGCCACCGCCGTGGGTGATGGCCTCGGGGAGCATGACGAGGGAGGTGGTGCCGGCCTGCTCGCCGGACGGGCGCAGCTGTACGCGGATGCCGTGCCGGTCGGCGAGGCGGCCGACCACGAACAGGCCCATGCGCTGGGAGACCGAGGCGTCCACGGTCGGCGGGTTGGCCAGCTTGTGGTTGATGTCCGCGAAGTCCTCGGGGGTCAGCCCGATGCCCTTGTCGTGGATCTCGATCATGACCCGGCCGTCCGGCAGCCGGGTGGCGGCGACCCGCACCTTGGTCTGCGGCGAGGAGAACGTGGTGGCGTTCTCCAGCAGCTCGGAGAGCAGGTGCACGAGGTCGGTCACGGCGGTGCCGTGGATGTCGCCGTCCGGCACGCCGGACAGCTCTATTCGCTCGTACGACTCGACCTCGGACGTCGCCGCGCGCAGCACGTCGATCAGCGGCACCGGCTGGTTCCAGCGCTGGCCCGGCTCCTCGCCCGCGAGAATGAGGAGGTTCTCGCCGTTGCGCCGCATACGGGTGGCCAGGTGGTCCATCCGGAAGAGGTTCTCCAGCTGGTCCGGGTCGGCCTCGTTGTTCTCCAGCTCGGTGATCAGGGTGAGCTGGCGCTCGATCAGGCCCTGGTTGCGCTGCGAGAGGTTGGTGAAGATCGCGTTGACGTTGCCGCGCAGCAGCGCCTGCTCGGCGGCGAGCCGGACGGCCTCCCGGTGCACCTGGTCGAAGGCGCGGGCCACCTCGCCGATCTCGTCGGTGGTGTGGATCGGGATGGGCTGCACGCGGGTGTCCACGCGGCCCGGGTCCGTACGGGAGAGCTGGTCGACCAGGGTCGGCAGGCGCTGCTCGGCGATGCCGAAGGCCGCCGTGCGCAGCCGGCTCATGTTCCGGCTCATCCGCCGCGCCATCATGCCCGCCACCAGGAAGGCGATGACCAGCGCCGCGATCACGATCGCGGAGTCGACGAAGGTGGACTGCCGGGCGTCCGAGGAGATCGCGGCCGCCTCGTCCACCGCCTTGTCGGCGAGGTCCTTCTCGATGGCCCGGTACATGTCGAACGTGCCGGTGGCCGCGGTGAACCAGCTCTCCGGCGTGATGCCCTGCGCGGCGAGCTGCTGCGGCGAGGCGCCGGAGGCGATGGCGCTCGCCATCGCGTCGAAGGCCGGGGGCGCCTTGAAGGGCCGGCCCGCGGTCTCCGCGCGTTCGCGCGCCTTGGCGACCTCCTGCGCGCCGCGCTGCTTGAGCTTGGCCGCGTCGTCCTTCAGCCGCTGGACGTCCTCGGGGGTACCGCCGGAGGTGTACTCGCCGATGGCGATGTTCTCCAGGTACTTGTACGAGGCGAACGAGGTCAGCTGCTTCTTGTGCTCCTTGCCGCCCTGCGGGGACGCCGGGTCGACCAGCAGGTGGGTGCCGATGGAGCGGGTGAGCGACTCGGCGGCCTTGGCCAGCGAGACGGCGTAGACCGTACGGCCGTAGGAGGTGATGTTGCCGGTGCCCAGGCCCAGCTCGTTGGCGAACTCCATCAGCGGGTGCTGGATGGCGACGTAGCCTTCTTCGGTCTGCACACCGGGCAGCTGCGAGGTGTAGGCGGCCTCGCGCAGCTTCTGCAGGCCCGGCTCGGCCTTCTGGAAGGCGGCCAGGCGGCGCTTGAGGCCGTCCTTGTCGGGCATCTCCTTGACCGCGGCGTGGAACGCCTGCGCCGCGGTGTCGGTCGCCGCGCGCGCCTCGCGCACGGCCGCGTCGTCGCGCTTGCCGGCGAGCAGCGGCTCGGCGGTGCGGTCGCGCTCGTCGATGATGGCGTGGCTGTAGGCGGCAGCGGCCCGTACCAGCTTCGCGGTGTTCTCGGCGTCCTGGGCTTCCTGCCAGGTCTCGACCGAGCTGTTGACGCGCAGGCCGCCGAAGACCAGGGCGACGAGCACGGGGATGAGCAGGATCGCGTTGAGCCGGGTGGCCACGCGCCAGTTGCGCGGGCGGAACCGTCCGCCGCTCACCGGGGCGGCGGCGACCTGGCTCTCGGCCGTGCCGGGGGCCGGCGCCGCGCTGTGCGACGGTGGCGTGAAGTTGCCCCGCCGCGGTTCCTGCGGCTCGGGGCTCGACCTGCTTCGCCTCACTCGACCAACAACCTCTCGGCGCCGGCACCGCGCCTTTTTGCACCGTGCCGTTTTCTTCGGGGCCTTACTACTCCGGAGTTCAGCGAATTTCAGCACGTCAGGACCGTGCGTTCCAAACACTGGGCAAAAGCGGAGCAGCGCCCTGAGCGGCGCAGATAAAAGGGGCGTTAAGGGCGAGCGGCGGCAAAAGGCGAGAGAAATGTGCGCACAGCGGAGCCGCGTGTGCGCGCCGGGTGGCCGCGGCGGGCGAATTCTCTGTCGAAACGTTATGAACGCGTGGGGCGGCGTGGCCAAGGACACAGATCCCGTGACGGCGTACGGGAACCGGTGTGCGCCCGCGACCTTTCCGGCGCCCGGGGGCGCCGGTCCGGTCTTCTCGTCGCCCGGGGCAACTTACGCGCGGGCGAGGCGACTTCGAAAGGTCACTTCAGGCGGGCCATGAGGGCGTGTTCGACGAGGGTGATGAGGGCGCTCTTGGCTTCGCTGCGGTGGCGGGCGTCGGTGGTGATGATCGGTGCGTCGGGGCC
>NZ_LGCW01000113.1:0-3953 GCF_001279365.1 Streptomyces sp. NRRL F-5755
CCCCCCAACCCCACCCCCCAACCCCACCCTCAAACGCAACGAAAATAGCGTTTGCATTTTTGTGGCGGCGCCCCTACCGTTCTTCTCGGCCCCATTGCCGTCGACAGGAGAAGGCCGTTGCTCGTCTGAGGTCATGAGACACCGCGCCCACGGCGCGAGGTGCGAGAGCGCGCGAAGAGCGCGTCCGGCACCCGCTGTGCGGCCCTGTCCACGACCTCGGCGATCCGCACTGTCCGGCCCGCCTCCCGCCCGCCCCGCCCGCACCCTTCCCGGTGCCGTCGGCCCGGCTCTCGTGGACCTTCCCGTGGTGTCTCCCGCGCCGTCCCCCCGTACCTCCGCGCGCACCGAGGAGACCCGTATGACCACCTCTTCCAGCTCTTTCACCTCTTCTGCCACCTCCGCCGCCATCGTCTGCACCGGCCTCGGCTTCGCCTGGCCCGACGGCACCCCCGTCCTGGAGGACTTCGACCTGGCCGTCGGCCCCGGGTGCACCGGACTCATCGGCCTCAACGGGGCGGGGAAGTCAACCCTGTTGAAGCTCTTCGCCGGGGAACTGCAACCCGCCGAAGGGGACGTGAAGGTCACCGGCGAGATCGGCTACCTGCCGCAGAACGCCGCCCTGGACACCCGTACGCGGGTGGACGCGGCCCTCGGCATCGCCCAAACCCGCGCCGCCCTGCACGCCATCGAGAACGGCGACGTCAGCGAGGCCAACTTCGCCGCCGTGGGCGACGACTGGGATGTCGAGGAGCGCGCCCGCGCCGCCCTCGACCAGCTCGGCCTGCACGCCATCGGCCTCGACCGCACCGTCGGCGAGGTCTCCGGCGGCGAGTCCGTCCTGCTGCGGCTGGCCGCGCTGCTGCTGCGCCGCCCGGACGTGCTCCTGCTGGACGAGCCGACCAACAACCTGGACCTGGCCGCCCGCCAACGGCTCTACAGTGCTGTGGACGGCTGGTCCGGTGCCCTGGTCGTGGTCAGCCACGACCGCGAACTGCTCGACCGGGTGGACCGCATCGCCGACCTGCGCGGCGGCGAGGTCCACTGGTACGGCGGCAACTTCACCGCGTACGAGCAGGCGCTCGCCGTGGAGCAGGAAGCGGCCGAGCGCATGCTGCGGGTCGCCGGGGCCGACGTGGCGCGGCAGCGGCGCGAACTGAGCGACGCGCAGGTCAAGTTGGCGCGCCGGGTCCGCTACGGCAACAAGATGTACGCCCAGAAGCGCGAGCCGAAGATCGTCATGAACAGCCGCAAGGCCGCGGCCCAGGTCTCCGCCGGCAAACACCGCACGATGCACGCCGAGAAGCTCAAGGAGGCCAGGGAACGCCTCGGCGAGGCCGCCGAGGCGGTACGGGACGACGACGAGATCCGCGTCGACCTGCCGCGCACCGAGGTGCCGCCGGGCCGCGAGGTGCTGACCGTACGAGAACTGCGGGCGCGCTACGGCGCGTACGCGAACCTCGAACTGCGCGGCCCAGAGCGGATCGCGCTGACCGGGCGCAACGGCTCCGGCAAGACCACACTGCTGCGGACGCTCGCGGGCGAGATCCCGCCCGAGGAGGGCACGGCGGGGATGTACGTACCGCACCGCTACCTGCCGCAGCGGCTGGACGTCCTCGACGACGAGCTGACCGTGGTCGAGAACGTCGCACGGTTCGCGCCGGATGCCACCAACAACCAGATACGGGCCCGCCTGGCGCGGTTCCTGTTCAAGGGCGCCCGTGCCGACCAGCGGGCGGGCACGCTCTCCGGCGGCGAGCGCTTCCGGGCCGCCCTCGCGGCGCTGATGCTGGCCGAACCCGCGCCCCAGCTCCTGATGCTGGACGAGCCGACGAACAACCTCGACATGGCGTCGGTGCGCCAGCTCCTCACCGCGCTGGACTCCTACCGGGGCGCGCTGATCGTGGTCAGCCACGACCTGGCGTTCCTCCGGGAGATCGGCATCACCCGCTGGCTCGCCCTGGACGGCGAACTGACCGACACCGAACCGATGTGACGAAGCCCCGGGCGGCGCACGGCCCTCCCCGTGCGCCGCCCTTCACCCCTGCGGGAGGAGCGCCAGCGTCCCGCTGCACTGCGAGTGCAGCGGCGACGGCAGCGCGCCGGGCGCGAACCAGCCCAGCTCGTCGAACTTGTGCGGCTCCCCGATCCGCACCTCGTCCGGGCGCACCCGGACCGCGAAGACCACGGCGACCCAGTGCGACACCACCGGCTCGCCGCGCAGCACATTGCGCACCCCGAGCTGCGCGATCTCCAGCGGCGTCGCGCGGTACTCCTCGTACACCTCACGCGTCACAGCCGCCTCGAAGCTTTCACCGAACTCCAGCGCCCCGGCACCGCAGTCCCACGTCCCCGGCTCGTCCCGGGCCCCCGCGCCCCGCCGCGCGAGCAGCACCTTCCCGCCCCCGTCGTGACACACGAACACACACGAGACCCGCGGCCCCTCGATGACCTCTCCCATCACCTGCCCCCTTCCTCCCTCAGAAGTGCCGCAGCAGCTCCGCAAACCTCTCCAGCCGCAGCACCTTCTCATCGGCCGGATCGAGTACGCCGTGCTCCAGCACCCACGTGTTGTCGTTCGGGATGAACACCGCGTTCAGGCCCGCCTCCCGGGCCGGCAGAATGTCCGACTTCGGGGAATTGCCGATCATCCAGGTGGCCGACGGCGCCAGAGCGTACGTCCGCACCAGCTCCTGATACGTCCCCACGTTCTTCTCCGGCACGATACGTACGTCACGGAAGTGGTGCGCCAGCCGCGACATCTCCACCTTCCGGCGCTGCTCCGCCGCGTCGCCCTTGGTGAGCATCAGCAGCTGGTGCCGCCCGGCCAGCTCCGCCAGCGTCTCGGCCACCCCCGGGATCAGCTCCACCTCGTCCGCCTCGAAGGCCCGCGCCCAGCCCGCGATCCGGGCCAGTTCTCCCTCGTCGGCCTCCCGCCGCCGTACCCGCCGCACACACTCGCCGAGGCTGCGCAGAAACACCTTGCTGCCGTAGCCGTGCACCGCCGCGTTGGCCGCCTCGATCTCGTCCAGCAGGGACCGTACGCCGTCCCGCCCCAGCTCCGGATGGTCCAGCCAGGTCAGGAACTCCTCGATGACCCGCTCGAAGATCACGTTGTTCTCCCACAACGTGTCGTCGGCATCGAACACCAGCACCTGCCGCGCCCGGCGCGCCCCGCCGCCCACTGCGCTCACACCGTTCTCCTCGTACGTTCCGCCGTCCGGCCCGGGCCGGATCCCCGGCCCCGCGGCACCCTACTGACCCGGCGGACACGGACGCACCGCAATTGTCCGGCGGCCCGCCCGCCGCGCCGGAGCCGCCACCGGGGACAATGGCGCCATGTCGACAGAGCACGACGGCACGCCCGCACCCGTCCGCCACCCGGTCCCGGACGCCGCCGTGTACCTGGCCGGCCGGTGGACCATCGACCGCACCGTGCTCGACGCCCGTACGCATACGCAGGGCACCTTCCACGGCACCGCCCACTTCCACCCCGAAACCCCCGGCGGCACCCCCCTCCTCCACGCCGAAGAGGGCCACCTGACCTGGAACGGCACCACCACCCCCGCCACCCGCACCCTCCACCTGCACCCCCACCCCAACGGCACCGCCACCATCACCTTCACCGACGGCCGCCCCTTCCACGACCTGGACCTCCGCTCCGGCCACTGGCTCACCCGGCACCCCTGCGCCGCCGATCTCTACGAGGGCGAATTCACGGTTGTCTCTGAGGGGGAGTGGCATCTGGTGTGGAGGGTGGGGGGTCCGGCGAAGGAGCAGGTGTTGCGGTCGGTGTATCGGAGGATGGATCGCCCGTCGACCTGACGGTGCCGCCATCGGTGGGTACGCCGGCGGAGCTAGACGAGTAGTTCCGAATGCGGGGTTCGCAGACGCGGGGAGGGTGTCCAGCATCGGGGTTGTGACGACCCAGTTGGACACCCTCTTGACCGCACTGT
>NZ_LGCW01000114.1:0-173921 GCF_001279365.1 Streptomyces sp. NRRL F-5755
CCCCTTGCCGGCCGCGGCGGCGGCCAGGTCGACGGAGGTCTGCGGGGTGATCGAGGACATGTCGATCAGCAGCGCCCCGCGCCGGGCGTTGTCCAGGATCCCGTCGGGCCCGTAGGCGATGGCTTCGACCTGGGGGGAGGCGGGCACCATGGTGATGATGACGTCCGCCTCGCGTACGGCTTCGGCGATGGAGGCGGCGGGGGTGCCGCCGGCGGCGGCCAGCCGCTTGAGCTTGTCGGCCTCCAGGGTGTGGCCGGTGACCGGGTAGCCGGCCTTGAGCAGGTTCTCGGCCATGGGCGCGCCCATGATGCCCAGCCCGATCCACGCGATCTTCGGAAGAGTGCTCATGTACGGGGTGCCTTTCGCGAAACGGGGGTCAGTGGGCGGCGGCGCGCAGCGGGCGGGGCAGCCAGGCGAACGCACCGGCGCTGGGGGTGTCGCCGGGCTTGTACTCCAGGCCGACCCAGCCGCGGTAGCCGTTGGTGTGCAGCCGGCCGAGGAGGTCTTCGAGGGGCAGGGTGCCGGTGCCGGGGGCGCCGCGGCCGGGGCTGTCGGCGATCTGGACGTGGCCGGTCTTGCCGGTGTACCGGTCGATGACCTCCTCCAGGTCCTCGCCGTTCCTGGCCAGGTGGTACAGGTCCATCAGGAACCGGGCGTTGTTCAGGCCGGTGGCCGCGTTGACCGCGTCCACCACCTCGATCGCCTTGGGCGCCGAGACGATCGGACAGTCGGGCGACTCCAGCGCATTCAGCGCCTCGATCAGCAAGGTGGCGCCCACCCGGTGCGCGGCCCGCGCGGCCAGCGTCAGGTTCTCCAGCGCCAACGCGTCCTGGGCGGCCGGGTCCACGCCCTGGACGCGGTTGCCGTACAGGGCGTTGAGCGCGGTGCAGCCCAGCGACTGCGCGAAATCCGCGGCCACCTCCACATTCGCCCGGAAGCGCTCGGATTCGGGGCCGGGCAGGGACAGGGCGCCGCGGTCGGGGCCGGGCACGCGGCGGCCGCCGCCGGGCGTTCCAGCAACGGCAGCTCGGTGAACAGGATCGACAGATTGACATCGAAACGCGCCTCGGAGAAGCCCATGAGGGATGAGCGCCCTTCCGTATTGTGGAACTGTGTTTCTGCTGGTTGGAACACTGCCTGCGGATCTCGCGACCTGTCAAGAGCTGGACCGGTGGCCGGACGGGCGCTCGTGGTGCGGTTCCCCGGGCCCGGGGAACCGCACGGCCCGGCGGCGATACTTTGGTGGCATGGTGCGATTGCGAGTGGAATTCACGACGGAACCGTTCGATCTGGACGAAGCGCCCGCCCACGCGGTCGTGGGGCGCGAGATCATCACCGGTGCCGGGCTGGACGCCGTCGACGTCGGCCCCTTCGGCAACACCGCCGAAGGGGAGGGCGAGAAGGTGCTGTCGGCGGTGGACGCGCTGCTGCGCAAATCCCTGGAGGCCGGTGCCACCCGGGTCTCCCTCCAGGTCAACGTGATCGCGCCGGGCGAGGGGGACGCGACGTGACCGAGCCCGCCGATCACCCGTTCGTCCAGGCGGTCAAGCCGCTGGTGGACGCCATGGGCGCGGAGATGGTTGCGCCGGAGCATGCGCAGGGTGACGATGTCGTCCTGGCCTGGGAAGGGCGGGACCGGGTGGCCGTACGGCTGCCGCATCTGTCCGACTCGCTGGATCACCTCCTCGCCGAGCTCCAGCGCCGGCACGGCATGCCGCTGTCGGACCTGGACCGCCGGACCAAGCAGTCGGTGGTGCGCATCCTGGAGGCGCGCGGCGCCTTCTCCGTGCGGCACGGGGTCGAGACGGTGGCCAGTGCGCTCGGCGTCAGCCGCTTCACCGTTTACAACTACCTGAACAGGGACAACGCCACGAAGGGTGCCGACTGACCCGTAAGTGGGGCCGGTTGGACGAACCCGCGCATGCCGCCGTCCGGGCGAACCGGACGGCGGCTTTCTTGTTGCCGAGTTTTCAACAAAGTGTTGACGTGATGTTGCCGGAGGTCTTAGCTGTTTCCAGCCAAGCAGAGCCCGCACCGCACCAGGCCACGGAGGCTACCCGTGTCTTCGAATCCGACGCCGGGCCTCGCCCGGTTCAACGCCGCTTCCGACCGTGCGGCACGAGCCGCACTGCACGAGGCGTGCACCAGCGAAGCGTGGGTCGGTCACCTCCTCGCCCACCGCCCGTACGCCGACACCGAAGCCCTGTACGCCGCCAGCGACGCCGCCATGGCCGAGCTGACCGCGGCGGACCTGGCCGAGGCGATGGCCGGGCACCCGCCCATCGGCCGGCCCACGCCGGGCGACGCGACCTCCTCGCGCGAACAGCGCGGGATGTCCGACGCCGGCGCGGACCTCAAGGCGGAGATGCTCGAACTGAACCTGGCGTATCAGGAGAAGTTCGGGCACGTCTTCCTCATCTGCGCCACCGGACTGACCGGTGAGCAGCTGCGGGACGCCGCCCGTAACCGCGTGGACAACACGCCGGAACAAGAACGCGAGATCGTGCGTACCGAACTGGGCAAGATCAACCGCATCCGGCTGGGCCGCCTCGTCGAGGACGCGGCGGACCCGGCAGACGCCGCAGAAGGAGCGACACCATGAGCAGCGAGACGGCCGCGCACGACACGTCGGTGTCCACGCACATCCTGGACACCAGCGTGGGCCGCCCCGCGCAGGGCATCGCCCTGACGCTCTCGGTACGGTCCGGAGACGACGCGGACTGGAAGGCGCACGGCGCCTCCCGGACCGACGCGGACGGGCGCTGCAAGGACCTGCCGGCCCTGCCGGCGGGCACCACCCACGTACGCCTGGACTTCGCGACCGAGGCGTACCTCGCCAGCAAGGCCGAAACGGCCGACCAGCAAGCCGAGGAACAGCAGGACGCCCCCCGCGCAAGGGACAGCGGAGCTTTCTTCCCGGAGGTGGCGATCACCTTCGCCGTCACGCCGGGCGAGCACTATCACGTACCGCTGCTGCTCAACCCGTTCGGCTACTCCGTATACCGAGGGAGCTAGCACCGATGCCCACGATTCTCGGCCAGAACCAGTATGGCAAAGCGGAAAACCGCGTCGTCAAAATCACCCGGGACGGCGACACCCACCACATCAAGGACCTGAACGTTTCGGTAGCGCTCTCCGGCGATCTCGAAGACGTCCACCTCTCCGGCTCCAACGCCCACTGCCTGCCCACCGACACGACCAAGAACACCGTGTACGCCTTCGCCAAGGAACACGGCATCGAGTCGGCCGAGCAGTTCGGCATCCACCTGGCCCGGCATTTCGTCACCAGCCAGGAGCCGATCAAGCGGGCCCGCATCCGTATCGAGGAATACGCCTGGGAGCGCATCGAGACCTCCGAGGCGGCCGCGCAGTTCATCGGCGCCGACGAGGTCAAGCACTCCTTCGTCCGCAAGGGCCAGGAGACCCGGCTGACCCAGATCACCTACGACGGCGAGAAGTGGCAGGTCATCTCCGGCCTGAAGGACCTCGTCGTGATGAATTCGACGAATTCCGAGTTCTGGGGCTACATCAAGGACAAGTACACGACGCTGAAGGAGGCGTACGACCGCATCCTGGCCACTGAGGTCTCCGGCCGCTGGCGGTTCAACTGGACCGACGACGACGATCGGATGCCCAACTGGGAACGCTCCTACGCCCAGGTCAAGAAGCATCTGATGCACGCCTTCGCGGAAACCTACAGCCTTTCGCTCCAGCAGACCCTCTACCAGATGGGATCGCGGATCATCAACAACCGCGCGGAGATCGACGAGGTGCGGTTCTCGCTGCCGAACAAGCACCATTTCCTGGTGGATCTGGAGCCGTTCGGTCTGAAGAACGATACCGCCGAGGGAGCCGTCTACTACGCGGCGGACCGCCCGTACGGCCTGATAGAAGCCACTGTCCTGCGCGACGGTGTCGAAGCCGAGATCCCGACGGATCTGACCAACCTCTGACGGCTCCCGACGCAGCGCCGTGCCGCGCCGCCCCTCCCCGTCCCGCAGCGGGGAGGGGCCCCGCGAATCCTGAGGGGAAACGCCCCATGGCCGCACACCCACCGCACGCTGAGCAACACCCCGTCCCGCCGGTCCATCCGGTGGACGAGAAGCCGGCACCCAAGCGGCTCGTCCCCGCCGCGCTCCAGCACATCGCCGCCATGTACGCCGGCGTCGTCACCCCTCCGCTCATCATCGGCCAGGCCACCGGCCTGGACACCGCGGGCCGCACCCGGCTGATCGCCGCCAGTCTGCTGATCGCCGGTCTCGCGACCCTGCTGCAGACCCTCGGCGCCGGACGGTTCGCCGGCAACCGGTTGCCGTTCGTCAACGCCGCCTCCTCGGCCGGCATCACCCCGATGCTCGCCATCGCCGAGACCACCGCCAAGGGCCACCAACTCCCCGCGATATACGGGGCGGTGATGGTCGCCGGCGCCTTCTGCCTGACCGTCGGCCCGTTCTTCGGCAGACTGCTGCGCTACTTCCCGCCGCTGGTCACCGGCGTCGTCATCACCCTCATCGGCGTCACCCTGATGCCGGTACCGGTCGGCTGGGCGCAGGGCGGCGACAAGGAGGCCGCCGACTTCGGCTCCATGAAGCACCTGGCGCTGGCCGCCTTCACCCTCGTGGTGATCCTGCTGATCCAGCGCTTCACCCGGGGCTTCGTCAAGCAGATCGCGCTCCTGTTGGGGCTGGTCGCGGGCACCCTCGCCGCGGTCCCGTTCGGCATGGCGAGCTTCGACGCGCTGCGGGAGGCGCCCGTCGTCGCGCTGCCCACGCCCTTCGCCTTCGGCGCGCCGGAGTTCCAGCCCGCCGCCGTGTTGTCCCTGTGCATCGTCATGCTGGTCCTGATGACCGAGTCCGCCGCCGGCATGCTCGCCCTCGGTGAGATCTGCGAACGGCGTACGACCGGTCGGACCATCACCCGCGGATTGCGCACCGACGGCATCGCCACCCTCCTCGGGCCGGTCTTCGGCGGCTTCCCGACCAGCGCCTTCGCGCAGAACGTCGGGGTCGTCTCGCTGACCCGGGTACGCAGCCGGTACGTCGTCGCCGTCGCGGGCGCCACCCTCCTGGTCCTCGGCGCCTTCCCGGTCCTCGGCGCGGTGGTCAACCTCGTGCCGATGCCCGTCCTCGGCGGCGCCGGCATCGTCCTGTTCGGCTCGATCGCGGTCAGCGGCATCCGTACGCTCTCCGAGGCCGGCCTCGACGACAGCTCCAACATCATCCTCGTGGCCGTGTCGCTGGGCGCGGGCATCATCCCGCTCGCCGCCCCGCGGTTCTACGAGGACTTCCCGGCCTGGGCACAGACCGTGCTCGGCTCCGGCATCAGCGCCGGGGCGCTCGTCGCGGTCCTGCTCAACCTGTTCTTCCACCATCTCGGCACCCGGAGCACCAAGGGGGCAGCGGTACTGTCAGCCGCCTCGCCCGGCTCCGGCACTCAAATCCCGTAGGGCCCTGCCGTGCCCGAACCCCAGAGGAAAGCAAGAGGAAGCACCATGGCAGCACCGGCAGCCTCTGACAGCAGGGCGACGCGGCGCATCGTCATCGAGAACTGCGCCATCGCGACCGTCGACGCCGACGGCACCGAGTACGCCTCGGGCCACCTCGTCGTCGCCGGCAACCGCATCGAATCGGTGGGCGCGGGCAAGGCCCCCGAGGGCCTGGAGAACGTCGTCCGCCGTATCGACGGCACAGGCCACCTCGTCACCCCCGGCCTGGTCAACACCCATCACCACTTCTACCAGTGGATCACCCGCGGGCTGGCCACCGACCACAACCTCTTCAACTGGCTGGTGGCCCTGTACCCGACCTGGGCCCGCATCGACGCGCCGATGCTCGCCGCGGCCACCCAGGGCTCGCTGGCCATGATGGTCAAGGGCGGCGTCACCACCGCCTCCGACCACCACTACGTCTTCCCGCAGGGGGCCGGCGACCTGGTCGGCGCCGAGCTGGCCGCGGCCCGCGAGATCGGCGCCCGGATCACCCTGGCCCGCGGCTCGATGGACCGCAGCGTCAAGGACGGCGGGCTGCCGCCGGACTTCGCCGTAGAGACCACCGAGGGTGCGCTGAAAGCCACCGAGGAGGCCATCGACACCCACCACGACGCCTCCTTCGGCTCGATGGTGCACATCGCCGTGGCCCCCTGCTCCCCGTTCTCCATATCCACCGAACTCCTGCGTCAAGGAGCCGAGTTGGCCCGTCGCAAGGGCGTGCGGATGCACACCCACGGCTCGGAGACGGTCGAGGAGGAGAAGTTCTGCCACGAGCTGTTCGGCATGGGCCCGACCGACTACTTCGAGTCCACCGGCTGGCTCGGCGAGGACGTGTGGATGGCGCACTGCGTCCACATGAACGACTCCGACATCGACGCCTTCGCCCGGACGCGGACCGGCGTCGCGCACTGCCCGTCCTCCAACGCGCGGCTCGCCGCCGGCATCGCCCGGGTACCCGACATGCTCGCCGCGGGCGTACCGGTCGGCCTCGGCGTGGACGGCACCGCCTCCAACGAGAGCGGCGAACTGCACACCGAACTGCGCAACGCGCTGCTGATCAACCGGCTCGGCGCGCACCGGGAAGCCGCCCTCGACGCCCGCAAGGCGCTGCGCCTGGGCACCTACGGCGGCGCCCAGGTGCTCGGCCGGACCGCGGAGATCGGCTCCCTGGAGGCCGGGAAGCTGGCCGACCTGGTGCTGTGGAAGCTGGACGGCCTCGCCCACTCCACCATCGCCGACCCGGTCACGGCCCTGGTGTTCGGCGCCGCGGCCCCGGTCACCCTCTCCCTGGTCAACGGCGACCCGGTGGTCGAGGACGGCCGGCTGACCCACGTCGACGAGGAGGCCATCGCCCGTACCGCCCGGGCCGAGGCCCAGCGCCTGGCCCGGATCGCTGCCGAGGGCTGATCCCTGCCCGGCGGCACCCCGAGAACTCGGCCGGGGGGACGGCCCCGGCCGGGAGCTTGTGGATCCGAGCGGGGTCCACAAGCGCCGGAACCCGGGGGCACGGAGGTCGCTCCGTGCCCCCGGCCCGGTCCTGCCGCACCTCATCACCCCCTTATGTGACGGCCCGTCACGCTCCTTTCACGCGCCACGAGCGCGGACCGCTGCTCCACCGCACCCGACGCACGACCTCCGTGACAGCCTCGCGCCGCCGCCCCCTCGCGGCGCAGAAATCGAAGGAGGCCCGCAGTGGCCGCAACCCCAGGGCGGGCGGCGCAGGGCGACCGCAAGCACCCGGTCGACGCAACCCTGCCGCCCTTGAAGATGTTCACCAGTGGCCTGCAGCACGTGGCCGCGATGTACGCGGGCGTGGTGGCCCCGCCGATGATCGTCGGCCCGGCCTGCGGGCTCGGCCCCACCGAGACCGCCTTCCTGATGGGCGCCAGTCTCTTCACCGCCGGAATCGCCACCCTGCTGCAGACCCTCGGCTTCTGGAAGATCGGCGCCAGGCTGCCGTTCGTCAACGGCGTCTCGTTCGCCGGGGTCACCCCGATGGTCGCCATCGGCAAGGCCCAGAGCCCCGGCGACGCGCTGCCCGTCATCTTCGGCGCGGTGATCGTCGCCGGGGTGCTCGGCTTCCTGCTCGCGCCCTACTTCTCCAAACTGGTGCGGTTCTTCCCGCCGGTGGTCACCGGCACCGTCATCACCCTGATCGGCGTGTCGCTGCTGCCCGTCGCCTTCAACTGGTCCCAGGGCGGCGACGCCACCGCGCACGACTACGGTTCGCCGGTCAACATCGGCATGGCGGCGCTCACCTTCGTCATCGTGCTCGTCCTGCGCCGGGTGCTGCGCGGCTTCCTCCAGCAGATCTCGATCCTGCTCGGCCTGGTCGCCGGCACGCTGATCGCGATACCCGTGGGCATCACCGACTTCGGGGCGATCACGGAAGCGGCCCCGGTCGGCTTCCCGGCGCCGTTCCACTTCGGTGCTCCGCAGTTCGATGTCGCCGCCGTGCTGTCTATGTGCATCGTGATGCTCGTCTGCATGACCGAGTCCACCGCCGACATGCTGGCCCTCGGCAAGATCGTGGACCGGCCGGCCGACGAGCGCACCATCGAGGGCGGCCTGCGCGCCGACACCCTCGGCACCGCGATCAGCCCGCTCTTCAACGGCTTCGCCAACAGCGCCTTCGCGCAGAACATCGGCCTGGTCGCGATGACCAAGGTACGCAGCCGCTATGTCGTCGCCACCGGCGGCCTGATCCTGATCGTGCTGGGCCTGTGCCCGGTCGCCGCCTCGGTGATCTCGCTGGTCCCGCTGCCGGTCCTGGGCGGCGCCGGCATCGTGCTGTTCGGGTCGGTCGCCGCCAGCGGCATCCAGACCCTGGCCGCCGCCGCGATGGACAAGGGCGAGAACGCACTGATCGTCGCGGCGTCGGTGGGCATCGGCCTGATCCCCATCGCGGCGCCGCGGTTCTACCACGACTTCCCCAAGGACATGCTGGTCGTCCTGGACTCCGGCATCAGCACCGGCTGCATCGTCGCCATCGTGCTCAACCTCACCTTCAACCACTTCGGCAAGCGGCGCGCCGAGCCGCCGCTGGAGGTGATCCCGCAGCAGCCGGAGCGCGGGGCGCCGGACGCGCGGGCGGCCGGGGTGCACTGAGCCGCGTCCGGGCCCGGACACGCCGACGGCCCGTACCGCGCCGGACTCCCGGCACGGTACGGGCCGTCGTACGGCTCAGCCGATGTGGTAGGAGTCCCCGTACACCTTCCAGTCCAGCGGCGGGTTCAGGTTCAGGTTGCCCTTCTTGAGGAAGACGCGCTGCGCGGTGTCCACGCGGCTGGTGTCGCTGTGCGCCTCCTCCTGCTTCATCGCCCACACCCGCGCGTCCAGGAAGGCGTCGAGGTACGCCTTCTCGTCGCCGCCCTGGGCGGGGGTCTTGGCCTTGGCCATGGCGCGCTTGCGGATGTTGGAGAAGCTGGTCTTGTCGCTGCCGTCGCCGTGCATGACGAGCGCGTCGTAGTACGCGAACTGGCCCAGCACACCGATCTTGTCGGCCTTGCCCTGCTTGACCGCCGGATTGAAGTACACCCGGTCCCGCTCGTCGTTCTGCGCCTTCTGGAAGTCCTTGTCCTGGGCGGCCTTCTTCCAGTCCTTCTCGAAGGCGGAGCCCAGACCCGCGTGCGAGTCGCTGCCGTTGACCTTGCGCAGCGCGGGCAGGTACTTCGCCAGGACGTTGCCGGGCTTGCGCTTGGTGTACAGCTCGACGAGGTCGAGCATGTCGCCCGTACCGGAACAGAAGCCGATGATGCCGGCGGTGTAGCCGCGGCCGTCCTTGATGTCCTCGATGTAGGCGTACTGCTTCTTCCAGTCCAGCGAGGAGTTCTCGGCGCTGGAGACCAGCTGCATGGCGATCTCCTTCTTCGCCGGGTCGTCCAGTCCGGCCGCGGCCTTGGCGGCGGGGGCCGCGACCGGCGTCCGGCCGGTGGCGGCGACCGCGGTACCGGCGACGGCGGTCGCCGGTACGGCGAACAGGACCAGGCCGAGGGTCAGGCCGGTGGCGGGCTTGCGGATCGCCTTGGCTATGGATCGGGCACGCATGGTTGTCCTCCAGGGGAGCGGGCCGATTGGCCGGGGTGCGGTGAGGGACCCCAATCGTTAGGAACCTTTCCTATCAGACTCCGTGGAGGACCGTAACCCGCCAGATCACGCCAATCCCTGGCGCATCAGGCGCGGTTGACCGCACCATCACTCTCCGGCTGCCACACGTACGGCACGGTCGTGGCGGCGCTGACCAGGCCCAGCCGGTCGAGGATGGGGCGGCTGGTCTCCAGGGCGTCGACCTGTACGTAGCGGAACCCGCGCGCCAGGGCGAGCGCCGCCCGGTGTGCGACCAGGGCGCGGTAGACGCCCTTGCCGCGCCAGTTGGGCAGCGTCGAGCCGCCCCACAGGGAGGCGAAGTCGGTGCCCTGGTGGAAGCGCGCCCACGCCGCCGAGACCACCTCGCCCGCCAGCGACTCCGCCACCGTCACCACGCAGGCGTCGCCGTCCCGGCCCGCCGCCATCTCTTCCAGGGCCGGCGCCAGCCAGCTGCGGTCGTCGGCCCAGACGGTCCCGGCCAGTTCCCCGATGCGGTCGAAGTCCGCCCGGTCGGTGACATCCCGCAGCCGTACGCCCTCGGGAAGCGGCGGGCCCCCGGGCGGCCCGGCGACGTCCGCCGCCTCGCCGATGACGACCGTCTCCCGCTCGCCCGGCGTGAACCCGGCGGCGGCCAGCCGGTCCGGCAGGTCGGCGGGCAGGTCATGACCGTGGTACTTCCACTCGACCGGCAGTCCGCGGGCCGCGAAATACTCGCGCTGGGCGGCGATAAAGGCGTCCAGCGCCTCCCCGTCGAGCCCGCCGAGGTCGCGGTAGAGGATCAGCCCGCCCTGGCGGGGGAGGGTTCTGCGCAGCACGGGCCCGACCCGCTCGGTGCCCGGTGTGCCTGGCGCGAATCCGCGGTCCCGCAGTTGTGCGTCGTACGCCGCGCGGTAGCCGGCGGCCCGTTCTCGCTCGGTGTCTGGTGTCGTCACCGGCGTCACTCCACCACAGGCCGGTGGCCGGAACCATCGCATGCGGCCGTGGCGTGGCGCGGCGGCGTCACGGTGCGGCGGGCGGCTCCGCGGCTCCGAGCAGTGCGTCGAGCAGTTCCGCGATGCCCGGACCGGGGTCGAAATCTTCCGCAGGAAAGGCAAGTTGGTGGAAGGTGATGCCGTCCAGGTAATCGAGGAGGATTTCGCAGTGCCGCCGGGGCGCCGGCGAGCCGAAGCGCCGCAGCCACTCCGTGCCCCACCCGACGACTGCCTCGCGCCCCCGGACGAGGGGCGGGCGCAGCTCGGGGCGGGACGAGGCTTCCAGGAAGAGGGCGTAGCGGGCGGCGGTCCTGGCGCGCCCGGGGCCGGTCGCGTGCCGGACGAACCGGGTCACGGCGGCTGCCAGCTCCGGTACGCCGGCGGGCGCGGCCTGCCGCGCGAACTCCTCCCAGTCGCGCCGCTCCAGCGCTTCCAGATGGGCCACGATGCCGTCGATCAGCGCGGCGCGGTTGCGGAAGTAGTTGGACGTGGTGCCGGACGGCACGCCCGCGGCGGCGTCCACCGCCTGGTACGTCAGCCGCCGCGACCCCGCGGCGCCCAGCACCTCGATCGCCGCGTCCAGGACCTCGTCCCGCCGTCGTGCCACCCTGCGCACCTCTCGATACTAAATTTGTAGTGCCGATCTACTATGAACATAGTAGCGTGCGGGCATGGAGCTGACACCACGCACGGCGGCCGTCGTCGGCGGCGGCATCGGCGGGCTCGTCACCGCCCTCCACCTGCGCTCCGGCGGCTGGTCCGTCGATGTCTTCGAACGCGCCCGCACCCTTCCCGCGACCGGCACCGCCCTCGGCCTGTGGCCCGCCGCCCTCGCCGCCCTGGACGCGCTCGGCGTCGGCGCACGCGTACGGGACCTGAGCCGGCCGCAGACCTCCGGTGCCTTCCTGCGCCCCGACGGCAGCCGGATCGCGGCCCTCGACGTCGCCGCCCTCCAGCGGCGTACCGGCGACACCGTCCGCCTGATCTCCCGCCCCGAACTGCTCACCGTCCTGTACGAGGCGAACGGCGGCGCGGTCGCCTTCGGGCGGCCGGTCGACGACATCCGGCCGCTGGAGGACGCGTACGACGTGGTGATCGCCGCCGACGGCCTCAACAGCGCCGCGCGCCGCACCCTGTTCGGCCCCCGCCACCGCGCCCGGTACGCCGGCGCGTCGTCCTGGCGCGGCACGGTGGACGGCGACACCGGCGCCGTCACCGAGACCTGGGGCGAAGGGCTGCGGTTCGGCATCACGCCCACCACGGGCGGGCGCACCAACTGGTTCGCCTGCGCCGTCGCTCCCGAAGGACAGCGCGAGCCGGGCCGCGAAGTCGCCGCCCTGCGCGCCCGGTTCGGCCACTGGCACGCCGGAGTGTGCCACGTACTGGAGCAGCTGACCGAGCCCGAGGTGCTGCGCCGGGACCTCTACTACCTCGACCCGCCGCTGCCCTCGTACGTCAGGGGCCGGACCGCGCTCCTCGGCGACGCGGCCCACGCCATGACCCCCGACCTCGGGCGCGGTGCCTGTGAAGCGCTCGTGGACGCGGTGGTGTTGGCGCGGGCCCTGCGCGCGTCGTCCGAGGTGGCGGCGGCTCTGCGGACGTACGACGCGGAGCGGCGGGCCGTGACCCGGCGGCTGGTGCGTACGGCGCGGCTGATGAACCGGATGGCGCATGTCCGACGGCTGACGGGCTTGCGGAACGCCGCGATGCGGGCGGCGGTGACGCTGGGCGGCCCGCCGTCCTGAGGGGCGGTCTGTACCAGGATGCTGGTGTTTGGGCCGATATGCTGCGATGGCACCTGAACATCAGTCAAGTGAGCGCCCGGCGCCACGGAGAGGGGTTCCGCGGTGGACCCGAACGCCCAGCAGCCATCCGCCCGGAAGCCGGACAACGAGCCGCCGCCCGACGACGACCCGCGCCCCGTCGAGCCCCCGCCGCCCGACGCGGACGCACCTGCCGAAGGAACCGCGCCCGCCGACGGCGACCCGGCGGGCACCCGGCGCCGGTTCACCTTCCCCAGCGCCCTGACCGTCCTGGTCGTCGTCACCCTCGCCGTCTGGGCACTGGCCTTCGTCATCCCGTCCGGCAGCTACGACCGTAACGCGTCCGGCACCCCGCTCCAGGGCACCTACCACCGCACGTCCTCCGGCCAGTCCCTCACCGACCGGCTCGGCGACCTCTTCCTCTCGCCGGTCAACGGCCTGTACGGCGTGCAGGACGCGAAGACCGGACAGGTCGGCCCGACGATGGCGGGCGAACTGTACGGCAGCGCGGGCGTGTTCCTCTTCGTCCTGGCCATCGGCGCGTTCATCACGGTCGTCTTCGCCACCGGCGCGCTGGACCGCGGCATCGGCCGGCTCGCCCACCGCCTCCGGCACCGCGGCGCGCTGCTGATCGCCGGAGTGATGGCCGTCTTCTCGCTGCTCGGCACGGTCGAGGGCTTCGCCGAGGAGACGCTCGGCTTCTACGGACTGGTCGTGCCCCTGATGCTCGCGCTCGGCTACGACCGGATGGTGGCCACCGCGACCATCATCCTCGGCGCCGGCATCGGCGTCCTGTGCTCCACCGTCAACCCCTTCGCCACCGGCGTCGCCTCCTCGGCCGCCGACATCTCGCTGGGCGACGGCATCGTGCTGCGGGTGGCGATGTGGCTGGTGCTCACCGGCGTCACCATCGGCTACGTGATCCGCTACGCGCGCCGCGTACGGGCCGACCCGGACCGCTCGCTCGTCGGCTTCCGGCCCGGCGACCGGGACCGTGCGAAGGCCGCCGAGGACGCGACGGAGCCGCCGCCGCTGACCCGGCTGGACCGGACCGTGCTGGTCACCGTGGCCCTGGTCTTCGCCTTCATGATCTTCTCGGTGATCCCCTGGTCCGGGGTGCTCACCGGGGACGCCGACGCCGCGCCCTACGCCTTCGAACTGGGCTGGTCCTTCCCGCAGCTGGCCGCCCTGTTCCTCGCGGCCTCGGTCCTCGTCGGCCTGCTGGCGCGGATGGGCGAACAGCGGCTCAGCGCGACCTTCGTCCAGGGCGTCGCCGAGTTCGTCTCCCCGGCGCTGGTGATCGTGCTGGCGCGGGGCGTGACCACGATCATGAACAACGCGCAGATCACCGACACGGTTCTGCATGCGGTCGAGAGCACCGTCTCGGGCGTCCCGTCGGCCCTGTTCGGCATCATGGTCTACGTCGTCAACCTGCCGCTGGCCTTCCTCATCCCGTCCACGTCCGGCCACGCCACGCTCGCCATGCCCATCCTGGCGCCGCTGGCCGACTTCGCGCACGTCTCGCGCGCGGTGGTCGTCACGGCCTGGCAGGCGGCCAGCGGCTGGATGAACCTGTGGGTGCCCACCACCGCCGTCATCATGGGCGGCGTCTCGCTGGCCAAGGTCGGCTACGACCGGTACCTGCGCTTCGTCTGGCCCCTGCTGGCCCTCCTCGCCGTCCTGATCTGCGGCTTCGTCGGGCTGGGGGCGGTGATGACGTGAGCCGGTCCGCCGGGCGGTCTACGCGTCGTCCACCCCGCGTACCCGCAGCCCGGCGATTTCGGTACGGGGCGGCCGGTCGCCCGCCAGCAGCAGGGTGGTGATGCGGTCGGCCGGCCCGGCGGTGAAGTGCACGGCCCCGCCGTCGAGCGGTACGACGGTGCCGCCCGTATCCACCGGAACACCGATGAGCGCGCCGAGCCAGGCGGCGGCGCCGCGCGGATCGGGCGTCTCGACGAGGAAGCCCGCGAGGTCGAAGGCGCCGCGGTTGATCCGGCCGGAGGCTTCGTGCTCCCGGCGGAGCGCGGGATCGATCCGGCAGGTGATGAAGAACGGCGCCCAGGGCGGCATGCCGTCGCCCCTCGGCATCGCTTCCTGGAAGGTCACCCGCCCTTCCTGGAAGGAGAAGTCGTGCAGGTCCACGTCGTGCCCGGCGCGGCGCAGGCGCTCGGTGGTGGCCCCGGTGTCCGTGACGTGCACCGCGAAGTTCAGCGGACCGCCGCCCGCGGCTGTCAGGGCGTCGATACGGGGCTGCCATCCGGCCGTCGCCCGCCCGAACGGGGACGGCGCGTACACCTCGCGATCGACGACGGTCAGGATCTCGACATACCGGTCGTCCAGCCGCCAGGCGCCGTTCTGGAACCCCTCGTGCACCGGATTCGTGTGCGCGGGCAGCCCGGCCGCCGTGTACTCCCGTACAGCTGCGGCGACATCCGGCACGCAGTGCAGAAGGTGGTCGAAGCGGGGGGCCTCCGTCGGACGGAGATCGGGCGTGCGGATCGGCTGCGTGGTGGTCATGGTCACCCTCCCCGAGTTGAGTTAGGTAAGCCTAACCGAAAGCGGGTGAGGGGCCCGTGCGTCGTCGTGGCGCGGGCCCCTCGGTCTTGGGTGAACGCCGCTCGGGCCGGACGTCCGGCCCGCGACAGGACGCCGGTCAGGCGCGCCCCAACGATCGACGGACGACATGCCGAAAGGCCCGTAGCGGCCGGGGGTGTGGCAGCCCGTCAGTCCAGCAGCTCGTAAGCCGGCAGCGTCAGGAATGCCGCGTAGTCGGTGTCCAGGGCGACCTTCAGGAGGAGGTCGTGGGCCTGCTGCCAGGCGCCGGCGGTGAACGCCTCGTCGCCGATCTCGGCACGGATGGCGGCCAGTTCGGTGTCGGCGATCTTGCGGACCAGGTCCGCCGTGGCCTTCTCGCCGTTCTCGAACACGACGCCAGCGTCCACCCACTGCCAGATCTGCGAGCGGGAGATCTCGGCGGTGGCCGCGTCCTCCATGAGGCCGAAGATGGCGACCGCGCCGAGGCCGCGCAGCCATGCCTCGATGTAGCGGGTGCCGACCCGGACCGCGTCCACCAGGCCCTGGTAGGTGGGCCGGGCGTCGAGGGAGTCGATGGCGATGAGGTCGGCGGCCGTGACCGACACGTCCTCGCGCAGCCGGTCCTTCTGGTGCGGCCGGTCGCCGAGCACCGCATCGAAGCAGGCGCGGGCGACCGGGACCAGGTCGGGGTGGGCGACCCAGGAGCCGTCGAAGCCGTCCCCGGCCTCCCGGTCCTTGTCGGCGCGTACCTTGGCCAGCGCCATCTCGTTGGCCTCCGGGTCGCGGCGGTTGGGGATGAACGCCGCCATGCCGCCGATCGCGTGCGCGCCGCGCTTGTGGCAGGTGCGGACGAGGAGTTCGGTGTACGCGCGCATGAAGGGCGCCGTCATGGTGACCGCGTTGCGGTCCGGCAGCACGAACTTCTCGCCGCCGTCGCGGAAGTTCTTGACGATGGAGAACAGATAGTCCCAGCGGCCCGCGTTCAGCCCCGAGGCGTGGTCGCGCAGTTCGTAGAGGATCTCCTCCATCTCGTACGCGGCGGTGATCGTTTCGATGAGGACGGTGGCGCGGATGGTGCCCTGTGCGATGCCCACGTAGTCCTGCGCGAAGACGAAGATCTCGTTCCAGAGGCGGGCCTCCAGGTGCGATTCGGTCTTCGGCAGGTAGAAGTACGGGCCCTTGCCGAGGTCCAGCAGGCGCTGGGCGTTGTGGAAGAAGTAGAGGCCGAAGTCGACCAGGGCGCCGGGCACCGGCACGCCGTCGAGCTGGAGGTGGCGCTCGTCGAGGTGCCAGCCGCGCGGGCGCACGACGACCGTCGCCAGCTCCTCGGCGGGCTTGAGCGCGTAGGACTTGCCGCTGTCCGGGTCGGTGAAGTCGATCCGGCGCTCGTAGGCGTCGATCAGGTTCGCCTGGCCGCCGATGACGTTCTGCCAGGTGGGCGCGGAGGCGTCCTCGAAGTCGGCGAGCCACACCTTGGCGCCGGAATTCAGCGCGTTGATGGTCATCTTGCGGTCGGTGGGACCGGTGATCTCCACCCGGCGGTCGTCGAGCGGGGCGGGCGCGGGGGCCACCCGCCAGCTGTCGTCGGCGCGGATGTGCGCGGTCTCCGGCAGGAAGTCCAGGGCGGAGGTCCGGGCGATCTCGGCGCGGCGCGCGTCGCGGCGGGCGAGCAGTTCGTCGCGGCGCGGGGTGAACCGGCGGTGGAGTTCGGCGACGAAGGCCAGCGCGGCCTCCGTGAGGATCTCGTCCTGGCGGGCCGGGGCCTTGCCGGGGTCGACGTCGACGATGGCCAGCGGGGACGGCGCTGGTGCGGACATGAGCTGTCACTCCATTCGGCGGCGGTGCCCGGGCGGCCGTCGGGGCGCGGGCGCGGCACGGGGTGCCACGGGCCGTGGGCGGCGGTCGCGGGCGCCGGTAGGTTCAGGGCGCTTCTGACCAGTGGAGAGTAGTTTCCTTATCGCGGAACTTCAATGGTTTGTTGACGTCGAGATTCTCTCCGTCGACACAAGCGGCGCCCGGATGACCCCCCGTGCCACCGCGGTCACCGCCCTTCGCCTGCCCGCGGCGCGCCCGGCGACGCCAGCCGGAACAGATCCCGCGGGGTGTCGATGTCGTACGGCTCGGCCACATCGGCGCACTCGACGAGCGTGAGCGCCTCCTCGTGCTCCTTCAGGTACGCGCGGGCCCCGCGGTCCCCGGTCGCCCCGGCCGCCACCGCCGCCCACCGCCCGGCCCCGAACAGCACCGGATGCCCGCGCTTCCCGTCGTACGCCGCGGCCACCAGATCCGCCCCGCCCTCGTACGCGGCGATCACCCGCGCCACCGCCGCCGCGCCGATGCCCGGCTGGTCCACCAGCGAGACCAGCGCCGCGCCCGCCCCGGAGTCCGCCAGGGCGGCCAGTCCGACGCGCAGCGAGGAGCCCATGCCGTGCGCCCAGTCCGGGTTCTCGGCCGTCGCGTACGCCGCGAGGTCCGCCCGCTCCCGTACGGTTCCGGCCGCCGCGCCCAGCACGACGAGCACCCGGTCGCAGCCGCCCTCCCGCAGCACCCGGGCCGCGTGCTCGACCAGCGGCCGGCCGCGGAAATCCAGCAGCGCCTTCGGGCGGCCGCCCAGCCGCCGTCCGCCACCCGCGGCGAGCAGCAGCCCGGCGACCGGGCGGCGGACGGGGGAGGGGTTCGAGGCGGGGACTGCGGTGTGTGTCATGGGGCCTGCTTACCCCATGACCGGGTGCGGACGGAGCGGTGGCGGCAGGGTCGGGTGTGGCGGCGGGAGCGGCGACGGACCGAAAACGCTATCGCACGGCAGCGCCGCGCGCGCGTAGGAATTCGGTGATCCTGATTTCGCTCTCCGTATGGCGCTCACCGCGCAGGGTGGCGTTAACTGGCCCGCATTGCGGAGCGGGGTGAACGGCCTTGGAGGGTGCCGTCGTTGTGGAGCAGAGGCAGAAGCACAGGCGAACAGAAGGAGCCGGGGACGATCCGCGGGCCGTCGCCCTGTGCGGCGCGGTGGCCCGGCTGCGCCGGGAACTGGCCCTCCTCCCGGCGGAGTTGTCCGACCGAACGGCGGCCGACGACGAACTGGCCGCGCTGCACACCATGGTGAGCGCGGGGAACCCCGACGTGGCCCGGCTGCGCCGTTCGCTGCTGCTGATCACGGGCGCCGTCGGCTCGGTCAGCGCGCTGGCGCCGGCCCTGACGGACGTACGGGAGCTGATCGGCCTCTACGGCGACCTGCCGCGCCGCTACTGAGCCCCGGCCGTACGGCGGCCGGGGCGGGCCGGAATCCGGGCGCTGTGCCCGGTGCCTACGCCGGGTTCTGGTTGGCCAGGGCCACCGAGAGCTCGGCGGCGATCTCCTGGAGCACCGGGACGATCTTGTCGATGGACGCCTCGGTCACCCGGCCGGTCGGGCCGGAGATGGAGATGGCCGCCGCGGTGGGGGAGTCCGGCACCGGCACCGCGAGGCAGCGGACGCCGATCTCCTGCTCGTTGTCGTCCATCGCGTAGCCGGTACGGCGGACCTCTTCGAGCGCGTCCAGGAAGGTGTCCGGGTCGGTGATCGTCTTCTCGGTGGCGGCGGGCATGCCGGTACGGCCGAGCAGTGCCCGGACCTCCTCCGGCGGGTGGCCCGCCAGCAGCGCCTTGCCCACGCCCGTCGAGTGCGGCAGCACCCGCCGGCCGACCTCGGTGAACATCCGTACCGCGTGCCGGGACGGGACCTGCGCCACGTACACGATCTCGTCGCCGTCGAGCAGCGCCATGTTGGCGGTCTCGCCGGTCTCCTCGACCGCGCGCGCCAGGTAGGGCCGGGCCCAGGTGCCGAGCAGGCGCGAGGCGCTCTCGCCGAGCCGGATCAGCCGGGGGCCGAGGGCGTACCGGCGGTTCGGCTGCTGGCGGACATAGCCGCAGGCGACGAGCGTGCGCATCAGCCGGTGGATGGTCGGCAGCGGCAGGCCGCTGCTGGTGGACAGCTCGCTCAGGCCGACCTCGCCGCCGGCGTCGGCCATCCGCTCCAGCAGGTCGAAGGCGCGCTCAAGGGACTGGACGCCACCGCCGGCGGCTGCGGGCCTGGCTGCGGCGGCGGAAGTGCTGGCGCTGGACGGCGGCACGACGCGTTCCTTTCGGGGCAGGTGGTGGCGGGCTCGGCGCGGGCTGTGGTCGTACGGGTGCCGGGACCGACCCGGAGCAGCCTACCGGTCCCTCCGGGCGGACACACGGCCCCTCGCACACTCGTTCCCGCCGGTCAGCGCCCGTACTCCGGCCCGGCCCGGGCGCTACCCGCGATCACCGGGTGGGGCCACTGGGCGGAGCTACGTTCTGCTGGGCGAAACTCCGTATCCATTCTGTGGAATCCTCCAAGCGTTGGGCTGAGGTACGGATTCCCGTCAGGAAGCCGCTCGCGCGCTCCGGCCGACCGGCGCGATCCGGTGCCACCGCGCCGCCGCCCAAGGGGTCTTGACGGGGTGCGGTCCCGAGTGAAGACTCCGTTCAACAGAAAGTTGAATTCCGTGGTGCGGAAGCCCATCGGAAGCGCACGAGGAGGAGACCGGGTGTCCGAGATCGATCTGGTGCTGCGCTCCACGCGCGTCGTCACTCCTCAGGGGACGCGCGCGGCGACCGTCACCGTACGGGACGGGAAGATCGCGGCGGTCCTCCCGCACGACGCGCCCGCACCGGCCGGGGCCCGGGCCGAGGACTTCGGCGACGACGCGCTGCTGCCCGGCCTCGTCGACACCCACGTCCACGTCAACGACCCGGGCCGCACCGAGTGGGAGGGCTTTTGGACGGCCACCCGCGCGGCGGCGGCCGGCGGCATCACCACCCTCGTCGACATGCCCCTCAACAGCCTGCCGCCGACCACCACCGAGGCCAACCTGCGCACCAAGCGCGAGGTCGCGCGCGGCAAGGCGCACATCGACGTCGGCTTCTGGGGCGGCGCCGTGCCCGGCAACGCCAAGGACCTGCGCCCGCTGCACGACGCCGGGGTGTTCGGCTTCAAGTGCTTCCTGTCCCCGTCCGGCGTGGACGAGTTCCCGCAGCTGGACCAGGAGCAGCTGGCCGCCGCGCTCGGCGAGATCGCCGGCTTCGGCGGGCTGCTGATCGTGCACGCCGAGGACCCGGACCACCTGGCCGCAGCGCCACAGCCGCACGGCCCCAAGTACGCCGACTTCCTCGCCTCCCGGCCCCGCGCGTCCGAGAACGACGCCATAGCGGGCCTGATCGCGCTCGCCCGGCGGCTCGGCGCGCGGGTGCACGTCCTGCACCTGTCCTCCTCCGACGCGCTGCCGCTGATCGCCGCCGCCCGGGCCGAGGGCGTCCGGATCACCGTCGAGACCTGCCCGCACTTCCTCACCCTGACCGCCGAGGAGATCCCGGACGGCGCCACCGAGTTCAAGTGCTGCCCGCCCATCCGCGAGGCGGCCAACCAGGACGCCCTCTGGCAGGGCCTGGCCGACGGCACGATCGACTGCGTCGTCTCCGACCACTCCCCGTCCACCGCCGACCTGAAGACCCCCGACTTCGGCGACGCCTGGGGCGGCATCTCCTCCCTCCAGCTCGGCCTGCCCGCCATCTGGACCGCAGCCCGCGAGCGCGGCCACACCCTCCAGGACGTGGCCCGCTGGATGGCCACCGCCCCGGCCGCGCTCGTCGGCCTGCACGGCAAGGGCGCCATCGAGCCGGGCCGGGACGCGGACTTCGCGGTGCTCGACCCGGAGGCGGCGTTCACCGTCGACCCGGCCGGGCTCCAGCACCGCAACAAGATCACCGCGTATGCGGGCCGTACGCTGCACGGCGTCGTCCGGTCCACCTGGCTGCGCGGCCGGCGGATCAACGACGGCGGGACGCTGGCCGAGCCGTCGGGGGAGCTGCTGGACCGGCAGCCGTAAGACACCGTGGCGCCATTCAGGGGCGCCACCCCGTCTCCTTCGCCCACTCCTCCGCGACCTCCGCCACCAGGTCCACGACCGGGTCCTTGACCTCCGCGTAGCTGCCGCTGTCCGCTGTACGGTGGGCGAGTTCGCGCTTGAAACGGGCGTATGCCGGCACCGCCTCCGGGTGGGCGCGGAACCAGTCGCGGAAGAGCAGCGCCAGCCGCTCGTTGGGCGAACCGGCGCACCGTACATGGAGGTTGACGTCCGGGCCGGGGCCGCCGCGCCGCGTCCACAGTCGCTTCACCCACCGGCCCTGATCGTCGTCCCGGCCCGCCGGTACGTGATCGGTCTCGTGCCGCGAGCGGACGAAGCCCCGTGCCGCCAGCGGCGCGTCGAACGCGTCCGACGCCGCCGCCAGGTCCGCGACGCTCACCTGGAGGTCGAAGACCGGCTTGGCCGCCATGCCGGGCACGGACGTGCTCCCGATGTGCTCGACCCGGCGTGCCTCCGGCGCGAGCGCGGCCCGCAACTCCGCCGTGAGCGCCGCGCCTTCGGCCGCCCAGCCCGGATGGGCGTCGACCAGGACCGCACGCGTGCTGCCCTCCCGTACGGCCTCCGCCACGACTTCCAGGAACGCGTCGTGCAGATGCCCGTTCGTGATCAGCACCGAGCCGTCGCCCTCCAGGACCGGCGCCCCCGTGAGATCGGTGATCCGGCCGCCGCCCTCCGCGACGATCACGGGCAGCGGGGCGAGGTCCTCGTACCCCAGGGCGGGACCCGCGATCACCAGGGCGTCCGCCCGCCCCGCGAGCACGTCCAGCGCGCCGCCGCCGGTCGGCACCAGCCACACCCGCCGGTGCAGCGCGGTCAGCAGCGACTCCGGCCATCCCGCGATGTTGTGCGCCTGCGTACGGGCGCCGGTCAGCTCCGTACGCCCGCCGGCATGCAGCCGCCCGCGTCCCGAGCGCAGCGCTTCCAGCGGGTCCGGGTCCGTACCGAGCAGCAGCCAGCAGCCGAGGCCGCGCCCGGCCGCCACCAGCTGGCGGCTCATCGGGAAGTTGACCACCCCGATCGCGGGCCCGTGCTCGTCCTCGAAGGCGAGGTCGGTGGAGAAGGCGGGCATCCGGTCACTGAACTGCCGGGTGCCGTTGACGGGATCGATCACCCAGCGCCGCCCGGACGCCCCGGCCCGCGGCCCGGCCTCCTCCCCGAGCACCGCGTCCGCCGGGAACGCCGCGGCCAGCTCCTTCCGTACGAACTCCTCGACGGCGAGGTCCACCGCGGTCACCTCGGTGCCGTCCGGTTTGCGCTCGTATGACGGCCGTTCGCCGTGGAACGCCTCGGCGCACATCCGCCCCGCACGCGCGGCGAGACGGACGGCGAAGGCGAACAACTCCTCCGGAACGGGCGGGGCGCCGGTGCTGTGATCCATGGCGTGAGCCTGCCACAGGGCTGGCGCGCCGGGGCGGCAGCACCGGAAGGTAGGTCCGGGCGGCCGTCCGGGACGCCCGGGGAGGAGTGCGGCATGGAACACGACGAGCTGCGACGGCGGTTCGCCGCGCTGACCACGGCCCACCTGGCGGACGCGTGTCTGCGTGCCCGGACGCCGGTGCGCTGCGCGCCGCCGTCACTGCGCGCCCTGGTGCCGGGCAGCCGGCTGGCCGGACGCGTGGCGCCCGCCCGGCACGTCGGCAGCGTTGATGTCTTCCTCGAAGCGCTGGAGAGCGCCGCGCCCGGCGACGTGCTGGTGGCCGACAACGGCGGCCGGACCGATGAGAGCTGCGTCGGCGACCTCATGGCGCTGGAGGCCCAGGCTGCCGGACTGGACGGCCTCGTCGTCTGGGGCCTGCACCGCGACACGGCCGAGCTGCGGGAGATCGGACTGCCGGTCTTCAGCCTGGGCGCGACACCGACCGGCCCGCTGAGCCTGGACGCCCGCCCGGACGGCGCGCTGGACAGCGCCGCGGTGGGGGAGTGGACGGTCGGCCGCGCGGACCTGGTCCTGGGCGACGACGACGGCGTCCTCTTCCTGCCCGCCGACGGCGCCGAAGACCTCTTCTCCCACGCGGAATCGATCCGCGACACCGAACGCCGCCAGGCCGGCCGTATCCGGGCCGGGGTCCCGCTGCGCCGGCAGGTGGGCTTCTCCGGCTATCTCGCCGCGCGCCGGCAGGACCCCGCCCTGACGTTCCGCGACCATCTGCGGTCCGTGGGCGGGGCCATTGAGGAATGACGGTTCCGCTTACGGTTCCACGGAACATGTACGGCGGGAAAGGCCCGCCCCGGTCAATTCTTCGGACACAGGTGGGTGTGCACGGCCTGCAGAATCTTCTCCGCCTGCGCGGCGTTGAATTGCGTGGCGCCCGAGAAACGCTGCCGGGTCTGCTCCACCTGCTTGGCGTGGTCCTTCGGGAAGGAGTGGATCGTACCGCAGGTACTTCTGCCGCGGCTCACCGCGCGTTCCGGCTTGCCGTTCACGATGTCCCGGGAAATCGCGTCGAGCGCGGCCACGTAGCGGGCCTGTGTCGCGGCGTCCGGCTTCGGGGGAATTCCCAGCCGTGCCTCCGCGTCGGCTATCGCCTTGGACGGCTCCTGCTCCGCCGACGGGGAGCCGGCCCCGGCCGGCGCGGCGGGCCGGCCCTCGCTCTTGGCGCTGCCGCCGCACGCGGTCAGACCCGCGGCGGCGACGAGGGCGGCGGACAAGGCAATGGCGGTGCGGTGGTTCACGTTTCTCCCCTGACCGGTGGACATGAGCGGTCATTCTGACAGGGAAAGCGCCGGGTGCTAAGGGGAATTGGAAAAAATATAAAGGTCCCTGTTTTTGCGGGTGCCGTGGGACGGCATGCCCGGTGCCCTTTGCGCGCGTCGCGCGGCGTCGGTCATTCCGCGAGTGCCGCCCAGAACATCAGCTCGTACGCCTGGAGCAGGCGCCCGTAACGGTGCGCGAGGCGGGGCGTGACCCGCGACGTGGCGAGGCCGTGCCGTACCGCGTCGCGGGCCAGGCCGTCGAGTTCCGCGGCGGGCTCGGCGAAGAAGTCGAAGAAGGCGCACGCCGCGTCGGGAAAGCCGTAGCGGGTCCGCAGGGCGTGCGCGACGGTGGCGCAGTAGCCGCCCCACGCCGCGAAGTTGGCGGTCACGGCGATCACCACGTCCGCGGGCTCCGCGCCCAGCGCCAGCCGGGCCACGTACGACGGGTACGCCTGGCACCCGGCCCGCGGCTCGTGATCCCGTACGGCGTCCGCGTCCAGCCCGCAGGCGTCCGCGAGCCCCTGCAACGCGCCCAGCGCCAGCGACTCGCCGTCGGCCAGCGCCCCGAAGAACGCCGCCACCGGCGGATCCCCGTCGGCGCGGTGCGCCAGATGGCGGAAGCTGCGCCGGTCGGCGGCGATGATCTGGTGCTGTTCGAGGGCGAGCGCGGCGAACACTTCGCACGGCGCCTCACCCGCGGCGATCCGCGCCACGAGGGGATTGTCCCCGGCACCGGGCGCCAGCTCCCGCGCCGCGGCCTCCAGGATGCCGTCGGCGGTGGGCGCCCCCGGCCGGCCCGGGGCGGACGCGTCGTTCTCACGGGTCATGCTGGTGCCTCCCCGCGTGCGGGCTGGTGGTGGACCGGCCGGGGTGGGTGCGTACCGGTGATTCTAGGTCCTGTCGTCGCATTTCCGTCGTTCGCCGGAGGGCGGGCCGCGTGGCGAGTGGGGGCGCTTCCCAGCGGCGGCAGGCGGGGATGTGACGCCAGGGCCTAGGACCGGCCGCGCTTCCCGTCGTGTTCGGCGATGGCGTCCGTCACGAAAGTGTCCACCACCCCGTTCGCGACGAGGACCGGGACGCGCTTGCCGTTCATGTCGACATAGACGTACGACTTCGCCGTCTCCACCAGGGCCGGGAGCCGGTCCCGCAGGCGCCGCGCGGTCGCCTCGTCGCCCGCGCGGGACGCCTGGAGCATGCGCAGTGCCGTGCCGGCGGCGCGGCCCCACGCGGCGGTCGCGTCCAGCCACGGCGCGCTGTCGTCGAGGAAGCCGCGGTCGGGGAGGGTGGCGCGCAGCACTCCCGGCGCGTCCTGGAGGGTGCGCAGCGCGGCGGTCAGGCGTGCCGCGCTGCCGGTGTCCCGGAAGTCCCGGATCGCGGCCGCCAGTTCGGGCGACTGCTGCGGGTTGAGGGCGGAGCCGTAGTGGGCGTCGGCGAAGGCGCGCAGCGCGCGTTCGGTGCGCGGGGAGCCGCCGGACAGTTCCTTGAGGGCCGCGGTCCAGGAGACGCGGGCGTCGTAGGCCCGGTCGTTCCAGGCGTAGTCCGCGACCGTGAATAAGGCGATCTTGGAGGCGGCGGGCTGGATCATGGGGTTGGCCGTGATGCCGGCCAGCCGGGCGGGCAGCCCCCGCTCGCGCCCGCTGAACGGGCCGAGCAGCAGCCGGTTGGTGACGTAGTCGTTGACCGGATAGTTGTCCCAGGTCAGGATCGGGTGCCCGAAGACCTGCCGGGCCGCGTCGGCCTGGGCGACGGTCATGACCGGCGCGATCACCCCGACGCCGGTCCACTCCACCAGCACATCCGGATCGAGCTGCGCCTTCAGCGCCGCCTTGTAGGGCGTCGCCCGCACGTCGTAGTACTCGGTCGGCACCATCTGGAGCGGCTGCGCGCCGTCCGCCCGGTGCCCTGCTATGAACTCGCGGTTGACCCGGTTGAGGAGGTGCGCCTGCGCGGCACCGGCGGCGCCTCCGCCGCTGCCGAACCGCTGCTTGTCCGCGGCGCAGTTCCAGTCCGTGTAGCTGATGTCGTCCAGCGGCACCGCGAAGGTCCGCACGCCCATGTCCCACAGCGCCTGGAACTTGCCGGTCAGCGCCTTCAGGTCGGCGTCCGAGCTGTAGCAGACGGACAGACCGGGCGAGAGCGCGTAGCTGAACTCCACGTGCCGGGCCCGCGCCCGGTCCACCAGCTCCTTGAGCTGCGCGAGCCGGTCCGCCGGATAGGGCGAGCGCCACTTCTCGCGCAGGTACGGGTCGTCCTTGGGCGAGTAGACGTACGTGTTCATCTTGTGCGCGCCGTAGAAGTCGAGCTGGTCCAGGCGCGCGGCGTGCGACCAGGGGGTGCCGTAGAAGCCCTCGATGACACCGCGCAGCGGGGTGGCGGGCCAGTCGCGGACGGCGGTGGCACGGACCCGCGCGCCGGGGCGGTCGCGGTGCGGGAGCAGCTGGCGCAGCGACTGGGCGGCGTAGTACGTGCCGGTGGCGTCCGCGCCGGCCAGGGCGATCCGGCCGCCGCCGACGGCCAGCGCGTACCCCTCGGCGGGCAGCCCGTCGGTGCCGCGCGCGCCGAGGTCCGCCAGGGTCCGCGCGGCGCCCGCGCCGTCCACGTAGACGGTCAGGCCCCGGCCTGCCTCAGCGGCCCGTACGACCCGGTCGGCGCCCGCCCGCAGCAAGGAGCGCTCGACGACTTCCAGGGCCGGGCCGTCGGCCCGGGGCCCGGCGACGACCGTGACGGTGGGGGTGATCGTGACCCGGCCGTCGAGGGCGCGTACGGACTGGGGCGCCGGACTGATGGCGGGTCCGGCGGGCGGTCTTTCCCCGGCGTCGGCGGAGCCGGCCGCCCCGGCGGGCGGGACGGTGAGCGGGATGACGGCCAGGGCCAGGGCGAGGGCGGCCGCCGCCGTGCGCGTACGGTGCATCCTTCGGTCCTCCTCGGTACGACGAGGTGCGCGGAACCTGCGTGGTGCGTGCGTGACGAGCGACAGCAGGTTTCACCCGGTACCGGCGGA
Source organism: Streptomyces sp. NRRL F-5755 (assembly GCF_001279365.1). Classification (NCBI taxonomy): domain Bacteria; kingdom Bacillati; phylum Actinomycetota; class Actinomycetes; order Kitasatosporales; family Streptomycetaceae; genus Streptomyces; species Streptomyces sp. NRRL F-5755. The sequence continues at coordinate 26,465 of NZ_LGCW01000114.1, forward strand.
GGACAATGGATTTTCGCGTCGGGTGGATGGACGTTCCGGCCGCGCGGAGCCTCAGCGGTTCTTGGCGATGATGAAGATGAGGCTCATGAAGGCCAGCAGGGCGTGGGTGGCCACGACGTAGATGAAGACGCGTACGTAGACGCCGCGCGGCGGCTTGTTCTCCACGTACTTGCGGGCGGCGGGCGCGGCCTGGGGAGTGGTGGGGTCGTCGGACATGGCGGGGGTTCCTTCCTCGGTCACAGGCCGCGGCGCGGTGCGGCGTCGCCGAGGCACAGCTCGGCCGCGCCGCTCTGCAGCAGCGTGTGGACGAACAGCAGCTGCGTGCCGCCGCGGGTGGCGGCGGCGATGCGGTGCGGGGTCAGCGAGTCGAAGTGGGCCGCGTCACCGGGGTCGAGCAGATGGACCGTCTCGCCCAGCGTGAGGCGCAGCCGTCCCTTGAGGACGTACAGCCACTCCTCGCCCGGATGCACCCGTACGAGATCGCCCTGCGCGCGCTGCGGTACGTGCACCCGCAGCGCCTGCATGGCCCGTCCGGCGCCGCCCACGGTCCAGTACGTCCAGCCGCCCGCGGGGGACGGTTCGGCGCGGGCGGCCCGGATGACCGGGTCCCGCTCCGGCACGGCCTCGCCCAGCAGATCGGATACCGTTGTTCCGTACATCCGTGCCAGGGCGAGCAGCATCGGCAGCGACGGCTGGCGCTGGTTGGTCTCCAGCCGGGACAGGTGCGCGGGCGACAGCCCCACCCGCCGGGCGGCCGTCTCCAGCGTGAGGCCGGTACGGCGCCGCAGTTCGCGCAGCCGGGGCGCGACGGAGGGCAGCTCGTCGGCCGGCTCGCCCGTGGGCTGCTCGGCAGCGGTGTCGCTCATGTACCCGGTATAGCCAGGTTTCGCCTCTCGGGCAAAAGTTTTGCCTCACAGGCAAGCGGACATTTCAGTGCATTCCCATTGTTCAGCCGGGCGTCGTCCTGTGAACTCCCGGGAAACATCCGTGCCTTGTTATTGACAGGTACCTGTCTACGCGCGTCATGCTGGGTCCATGAAGATCCCCCCACGCATCACCCGGTTCGGCGCCGCGGGCGCCCTCGCGTCGGCCCTGCTCGTCGGCGGGCCCGCCGTCGCCGCCACACCCACCACGGCCACCGCCCCCGTGGCGCACTCGGCCACCGTCCGCCCCGCCGCGCACGTCAAGGCGGTCGGCGACATCTGTTACTCGAAGCTGCCCTCACAGGCCCACGACACCCTGAACCTGATCGCCAAGGGCGGCCCCTACCCGTACCCGAAGGACGGCACGGTCTTCAGCAACCGGGAGGGCATCCTCCCCCAGCAGAAGAGCGGCTACTACCACGAGTACACCGTGAAGACGCCGGGCTCCCCGGACCGCGGGGCCCGGCGCATCGTGACCGGTGAGAAGAAGGACGAGGACTACTACACCGCCGACCACTACAAATCGTTCGACCTGGTCGACCGGGGCTGCTGAGACGGTCGGCCGGTCGGGGCGGCGGAGGCCGGGGAGGATTCCCCCGGCCTCCGCCGTCGTATGTCCGGCCGCCGCGGGCGAGCCGTACGGCATCACGCCCGTTTCCCGGCATACGGCGGGCACCTGGACGCACCCCCGCGAGAGGATTGTCAGTGGTCCCCGGTAGCGTTTCGGTAGAAACGACGAATGGGCGGGCAACGGTGGCAAAGGGACCGGGAGGCGGTCACCTGCGGCGCGGCGCGGCCCAGGAGGCGCCGCGTGCCCGGCCGTTTCGCGGGGACGGGGCGCGTGGTTCTGGCGTTTGAGACAAGGAAGGCGGCGAACTGCCGTGTACCGCTGGGAGATCACCCGGGCCGCTCTGGCGCAGCGTGTTTTCGCCGTCGTCCGCAGCGAGACGTACGACGAGGCCAGCGCCACCGCCGACACGCTGCTGTCCGCCGGGATCACCAGCCTGGAGATATCCCTGACCACGCCGTTCGCGCTGGAGGCCGTCACCACCCTCAGCCGGGAGCTGGGCGATGACGCCGTCATCGGCGCCGGCACCGTGCTGGACGCCGTCTCGGCCCGGATGGCGGTGGACGCCGGGGCCCGCTTCCTGGTCTCCCCGAGCCTGGACGCCGAGGTCATCCGCACCGGCCACCGCTACGGCGTCCCGGTCTTCCCGGGCGTGGCCACGCCCACCGAGATGGTGCGCGCCCTGGAGCTGGGCGCCGACGCGCTCAAGCTCTTCCCCGCCTCCGCCCACCGCCCCGACTGGCTGCGCGACGTCCGCGCCGCCCTGCCGCAGGCCCCGGTGCTGCCCACCGGCGGGGTGACGGTCGACAGCGCCCCCGAGTGGATAGCCGCCGGCGCGGTGGCCGTCGGCATGGGCGCGGCCCTCTCGGAAGGCGACCGGGAGACCGTGGCCAAGCGCGCCACGGACCTGCTCGCCCGCCTCGCGGACGCCGCGCCCCAGCCGCCGGCCGGCCCCGGGACCTCCGGCCTCTACGACATCTGAGGCCGCGCCGCCCCGCGGTACCGCAGGTGAAGCACTCCCCATGGAGGAGGCGGGGCCGCCCGGCTCCTCCGCGGGGCCGATGACCCCCGCCCCCGGTGTCCGTACGGTGACCGAAAAGCCTACGAGGGGCGGACAGGACATGCCGGAAATCATCGACCTGGGCGCGTACGGCCCGGACTTCGTCGCCGACCCGCATCCGTACTACGCCAAGCTGCGTGCCCAGGGCCCGGTCCACCGGGTCCGCATCCCCGAGGCCCAGCCCGAGCTCCAGCACGTGTGGCTGGTCGTCGGGTACGACGAAGCGCGGGCCGCGCTGGCCGACAACCGCTTCGCCAAGGACTGGTCCCGCGCCGCCGTCCCCGTCGTCGACCCCGAGACGGACGCCGAGTGGCAGCTGATGAACATGCTCGACGCCGACCCGCCGCAGCACACCCGGCTGCGCAAGCTGGTGGCCCGGGAGTTCACCACCCGCCGCGTCGAGGCGCTGCGCCCGCGCGTCCAGCAGATCGCCGACGAGCTGCTGGACGCCATGCTGGCCGCCCCGGACGGCCGCGCCGACCTCGTGGAGGCGCTGGCCTTCCCGCTCCCGATGACCGTCATCTGCGCACTCCTCGGGGTGCCCGACATCGAGCGGGACACCTTCCGCGCCTGGTCCAACGAACTGGTCTCGCCCACCGAACACGAGGCGACGATGGCCGCCGCCCGTGAGATGGCCGCCTATCTGGACGGCCTGATCGAAAGCAAGCGGCGCTCGCCGGGCGAGGACCTGCTGAGCGCGCTGGTGCGCACGAGCGACGAGGACGGCGACCAGCTCTCCCGGCAGGAACTGCTCGGCATGGCCTTCCTCCTGCTCGTGGCCGGCCACGAAACCACCGTCAACCTGATCTCCAACGGCGTACGGGCCCTGCTCCAGCATCCCGCGCAACTGGCCGCGCTGCGCGCCGATCCCTCGCTGCTGGACAACGCCGTCGAGGAGATGCTGCGCTACGACGGCCCCGTGGAGACCGCCACCTGGCGCTTCACCGCCGAGCCCGTCGAGATCGGCGGCACGGAGATCCCGGCCGGTGAGGTCGTCCTCGTCGGCCTGGCCGGGGCGGACCGCGACCCGGAGCGCTTCGAGGCCCCCGACACCTTCGACATCACCCGCGAGACCCGCGGCCACGTCGCCTTCGGCCACGGCATCCACTTCTGCCTCGGCGCCCCACTGGCCCGCGTCGAGGGCCGTATCGCGGTCCGCACCCTCCTGGAACGCTGTCCGGATCTGGCCCTGGACACCGCGCCCGAGGCGCTGACGTGGCGCGCGGGCATGACGATACGCGGGCCCCAGCACCTGCCGGTGCGGTGGCGTTAGGTCCGTAGGGCCAGGGAATCCCCGGGCATACGGGACGGGACGGGGCGGCCGGCAAGCCGCCCCGTCCCGTATGCCCGGTCGCGCCCGGCTCTCCCGTCCCACCCTCCGATCACGCCCTTCTCACCCGTCCCAGGCTCTGCCACGCTGACGGCGCGTTCCGCCCACCGCTCACGCCCTCGCCGCGTACAGGAGCCGCCCATGCGCCGCGCCGCCGTCCTCTCCGTCCTGACCTGCGCCCTCGCCCTCACCGCCACCGCACCGACGACCGCCCCGGCCCCGGCCCTCCACTCGGACCGGCCGTCCGCCGCCGCGCACACCACGGCGCGCTCCGCCACCCTCCTCGACGCCATCCCCCGCCGCGGCGTCCTGCGCGTCTGCACCACCGGCGACTACCGCCCCTTCACCCACCGCGACCCCGCGTCCGGGACGTACAGCGGTGTGGACATCTCCATGGCCCGCGACCTCGCCGCGAGCCTGGACGCCACACCCAAGTACGTGGCCACGACCTGGGCGAAGCTCGTGGACGACCTGGCGGCGGGGCGCTGCGACATCGCCATGGGCGGCGTGTCGGTCACCCTCCCGCGCGCCCGCAAGGCGGCCTTCGGCGAGCCCACCCGTACGGACGGGAAGACGCCCATCGTCCGCTGCGGGGACCAGGACAAGTACCGGACGCTGGAGCAGATCGACCGTCCCGGCACCACGGTGATCGTCAACCCGGGCGGCACCAACGAGCAGTTCGCCCGCTCCGTCATCAAGCACGCGACCCTCAAGCGGCACCCCGACAACACCACGATCTTCGACGAGATCATCGCCGGCCGCGCGGACGTGATGATGACCGACGCGAGCGAGACCCGCTACCAGTCCAAGATCCACCCCGAACTGTGCGCCGTACACCCCGACCGGCCCTTCACCTTCTCCGAGAAGGCATACGCCGTACCGCGCGCCGACTTCCCGTTCAAGCAGTACGTCGACCAGTGGGTCCACCTGGCCAAGCACGACGGCACGTACAAGAAGTACGAGGACGCGTGGATGGGGGAGTGAGGCAAGAGCACCCGGGGCCGTCGTCGGGGCGTCGGGCCCTGAGCGGGCCCTGAGCGGGCCCTGAGCGGGCCGTCAGCGGGCCGCGCGGCTCGGGAGGTAGTCGCTGTAGCCCTCCGCGCCGTGCGTGTAGAGGAGCGCGGGGTCGTGGCCGGCGAGCGCAGTGCCGGTGGCGAAGCGGTGCGGGAGGTCGGGGTTGGCGAGGAAGGCCCGGCCGTAGGAGACCAGGTCGGCGCGGCGGGAGTCCAGGAGGGCCTGGCCCGCCTCCCGGGTCGTCGGGGCCCCGTTCTCGCCCACGTTGGCGATGAGGGTGCCGGGCCAGTGGGGCCGCAGGTCGGCCAGCGCCCGGTAGGCCGGGGTGCTCTCGGTGAGGTGGAGGTAGGCCAGGCCCAGGGGAGCGAGGCGGTCCAGAAGGGCGCGGTACACGGGCGCGGGGTCCGCCTCCGCCATGCCGAACTGCGGATTGCCGGGGGACAGGCGCAGCGCGGTGCGGCGGGCGCCGACCGCGTCGGCCACGGCGCGCACGACCTCGACGGGGAAGCGGATACGGCCGGTGACATCGCCGCCGTACATGTCCTGGCGGAGGTTGGTGTTGTCGGCGAGGAACTGGTGGAGCAGATAGCTGTTCGCGCCGTGGATCTCGACGCCGTCGAACCCGGCGCGGATCGCGTTGCGGGCACCGTCGGCGAAGTCCCGTACCGCCGTGCGGATGTCGTCGTGTGTCATGACACGGGGGACCACGGGGTCCTGCTTCCCGGCAGGGGTGTGCTGGGCCTGCGGTACGGGCACCGCGGACGGTCCGGCCGGGTGGCCGCCGTCGATGCGCCCCAGGGGGTGGCCGATCCGTCCGGCGTGCATGAGCTGGGCGAAGATGCGGCCGCCCGCGGCGTGCACGGCGTCGGTGACCCGGCGCCAGCCGGCGATCTGCCGGCCGGTCGCCAGGCCGGGGACGCGCCGGCCGCTCTGGCCGCGGAAGGAGGGCCAGATGCCCTCGGTGACGATGAGGCCCGCCGAGGCGCGCTGTGCGTAGTAGTCGGCGACGAAGGGTAGCGGCACGCTGTCCTCGTCGGCGCGGAAGCGGGTCATCGGGGCCATGACGATGCGGTTGGGCGTGTTCAGGGTGGCGGAGGCGTAGGGGGCGAGGAGGGACGGCGGGGTGTCGGCGGACGGTGCGGAAGGGGGCTGCGGGGCGAGCGTGGTGTGCGTCATGGCAGGACGGTAGAAGGTGACACTAATGTCAGATTCAAGCCCGACAGCCGGGTCCGGCGGTGGCCGGGGGCGAGGGAAATGGGGGAAGAGTCGGTGCGCATAGGGGAGTTGGCGCGGCGTACGGGAGTCAGTGAGCGGTCGCTGCGCTACTACGAGAAGCAGGGGCTGCTGGCGGCGGAGCGGACGGCCGGTGGCCACCGCGAGTTCCCCGAAGCCTGTGTGGACCGCGTGATCCGCATCCAGGAGCTGTTCGCGGCCGGGCTGTGCAGCGCGAAGATCGCGCAACTGCTGCCCTGTATGCGGGAGTACGGCGGCTCGGCGACCGCCACCGCCGCGCTGGCCGAGGATCTGGCGGTGGAACGGAAGCGTATCGACGCGATGATCGGTGATCTGCTGCGTTCGCGGGAGGTGCTGGACGAGGTGATCGCGGAGGCGCGCACGGACGGGGAACGGGGGACGGTGTGACGGGCGGGGCCGGGCGGCGGGGTGCCGGGTCTCGGGGTATGTGAGGAACGGCTTCCCGTACGGCGGTGTGCCCGCCCACGCGGCCGACGGCGCGACCACCTACGCCGCCACCGTGCTCACGCCCACCCCCGACGTGATTGTCCGGACAATGTGACCTCTGGACTTCCCGTCATCTGCCGGGCCGGATACGCTCCCAGCCGTGGGGAAACGCGAAACAGACTCCAAGGGCGACGAGAGCCCCGTCCGCTTCAGCGTGGACCGGAGCAGCCCGGTCCCGCTGTACTTCCAGCTGTCGCAGCAGCTGGAGACGGCCATCGAGACCGGCAAGCTGGCGCCGGGCAGTCTGCTCGGCAACGAGATCGAGCTGGCCGGGCGCCTCGGGCTGTCCCGGCCGACCGTCCGCCAGGCCATCCAGTCGCTGGTCGACAAGGGGCTGCTGGTGCGGCGCCGCGGCATCGGCACGCAGGTCGTGCACAGCCAGGTCAAGCGCCCGCTGGAGCTGAGCAGCCTCTACGACGACCTGGAGGCCGCCGGGCAGAAGCCCGCCACCCGCGTGCTGCTGAACACCACCACCGAGGCCACGGCCGAGGTCGCCGCCGCGCTCGGGATCGCGGAGGGCGCCGAGGTGGCGCTCGTCGAGCGGCTGCGGTTCACGCACGGTGAACCCGTCGCCCACCTGCGCAACCACCTCCCCGCCGGGCTGATCGACCTCAGCACCGAGCGGCTGGAGGAGACCGGCCTGTACCGCCTGATGCGGGCGGCCGGGATCACCCTGCACAGCGCCCGCCAGGCGGTCGGCGCGCGTGCCGCCACCGTCGAGGAGGGCGAGCGGCTCGGCGAGCCCGAGGGTGCCCCGCTGCTGACGATGCAGCGTACGACCTTCGACGACACCGGCCGCGCGGTCGAGTTCGGCTCGCACGTCTACCGCGCCTCGCGGTACGCCTTCGAGTTCCAGCTGCTCGTACGGCCCTGAGCCCGCCGCGCCCCACCGGACCACTGCCCGGGTAAGAATGTTCTGACAAACCATTGACGGGACTCGGCGCGCGCCGCTAGAACTCCTCCAGCCGCCATCGGGCGGCGCGGGAGAGAGGGCGGTTCCATGACGTGTACCGTGCGCAAGCCCCGTACCACCATCCGGCCCCGGACCGTCCGGCCCCGCAAGGCCGGACTCCAGGCGGCCCTGGCGGCCGTCGCCGCCCTCGCGCTCGCCGCCGGGTGCAGCGGCTCCGGCGGCAAGGGGGCCGAGGACAAGCCGAGCGGCGGGGCCGGCGTCCGGCCGGTCGACACGCCCCGTATGACGATCGGCATGGTCAGCCACGCCGGCGAGGGCGACACCTTCTGGGACATCGTGCAGAACGGCGCGGAGCAGGCCGCCCGCAAGGACAACGTGAAGTTCCTGTACGCCAACGACAAGGAGGGCGGCAAGCAGGCCGAGCTGGTGCAGTCCTACCTCGACCAGAAGGTGGACGGGCTGATCGTCACGCTCGCCAAGCCGCAGGCGCTGGCGGCCGTGGTCCGCAAGGCCGTCGCACAGGGCGTCCCGGTGATCACGATCAACTCCGGCGGGCAGTTCTCGGCCCGCTACGGCGCCCTCACCCACATCGGCCAGGACGAGACCGTGGCGGGCCGCGCCGTCGGCGAGGAGCTGAACGCGCGGGGCCGGAAGAAGGCCCTGTGCGTCGTCCACGAGCAGGGCAACGTCTCCCTGGAGGATCGCTGCGCCGGGGTGCGCGCGACCTTCTCCGGCCGGGTGGAGAACCTGAACGTGGACGGCACCAACGCGCCCGCCTCCCAGTCCTCCGTACAGGCCAGGCTCCAGTCGGACCAGGACATCGACGCCGTCGTCACGCTCGGCGCGCCGATGGCCGCGATCGCCGGGAAGGCCCGCGACGAGGCCGGCAGCAAGGCCCGGATCGGCACCTTCGACCTGAACCCGTCCGTGGTCGGGCTCCTGAAGAAGAAGGACATCGACTTCGCCGTGGACCAGCAGCCCTACCTCCAGGGCTACGAGGCGGTGGACCTGCTGTGGCTGCACAAGGCCAACGGCAACGTCCTGGGCGGCGGCAAACCGGTGCTGACCGGCCCGGCCATCGTCACCGGCAAGGACGTACCGAAGCTGGCGGAGTACACCGGGCGCGGGACCCGATGACCTCACATGGAACAGGTGTAACGGATACTTGGGCGGCCGGGACCGATCATTTTCGGCCCAAACCCGGCACAGCGCCCCCGGCGCACAGACAGAAACGACAGCAACGAGAAGGGCACGACCTCGTGGCAAGGGTTCGGAGAGGGGCACGCGCGGTGACCGCGCTGCTGGCAGCGGTGCTCACCGCGTCCCTGGCGGGATGCAGCAGCACCGGCGGCAAGCGCGCCGAGGAAGCGCGCGCCGCCCAGACCGCCGGCGGCAAGGCGGCCGTCAACACCCCCAGGTGGACCTTCGCGATGGTCACCCACTCGGGCGATGGCGACACGTTCTGGGACATCGTGCAGAACGGCGCCCGGCAGGCCGCCGACAAGGACAACATCAAGTTCGTCTACGGGCACGACAAGGAGGCCCAGCGGCAGAGCCAGCTCGTCCAGTCCTACATCGACCAGAAGGTGGACGGGCTGATCGTCACCCTCGCCAAGCCGGACGCCATGAAGGACGTGGTCGCCCGGGCCGAGAAGGCCGGCATCCCGGTGATCACCGTGAACTCCGGCGCCGAGGTCTCCAAGGCGTACGGCGCCCTGACCCACATCGGCCAGGACGAGACCATGGCCGGCGAGGCGGTCGGCGAGGAACTGAACGAGCGGGGCCGCAAGAAGGCCCTGTGCGTCCTGCACGAACAGGGCAACGTCGGCCACGAGCAGCGCTGCGACGGCACGAAGAAGACCTTCAAGGGCGAACTGCAGAAGCTGTACGTGGAGGGCACCAACATGCCCGACGTGCAGTCCACCATCGAGGCCAAGCTCCAGTCGGACCGGGACATCGACTCCGTCGTCACCCTCGGCGCGCCGTTCGCGCCGACCGCCGTCAAGGCCAAGGAGCAGGCCGGCAGCGACGCCGAGATCGACACCTTCGACCTGAACGCGAAGGTCGCCGACGGCCTCAAGGACGGCTCCCTCGGCTTCGCCGTCGACCAGCAGCCGTACCTCCAGGGCTACCAGGCCGTCGACCTGCTGTGGCTCTACAAGTACAACGCCGATGTGCTCGGCGGCGGCAAGCCGGTCTTCACCGGCCCGCAGGTGATCACCAAGAAGGACGCCGCGGCGCTGCAGGAGTACACGAAGCGGGGGACCCGATGAGCACCGCGGACACACCCGTGAAAGCCGGCGGACCGCAGAGCGGCGCCGGACCGGACGAGCGGCTGGTGCACCGGTCGCCGGCGCGCCGCCTGATGAGCCGCCCCGAGCTGGGCGCGGTGGTCGGCGCCGCGGCGGTCTTCCTCTTCTTCTCCTTCGCCGCCGACACCTTCCTGCGCGCGTCCAGCCTCTCGACCGTGCTGTACGCGTCGTCCACCATCGGGATCATGGCGGTGCCGGTGGCGCTGCTGATGATCGGCGGCGAGTTCGACCTGTCGGCCGGTGTCATGGTCGTCAGCTCGGCGCTCGTCTCGTCCATGTTCAGCTACCAGATGACGGCCAACGTCTGGGTGGGTGTCGGGGTGTCCCTGCTGGTCACCCTGGCCATCGGGGTCTTCAACGGCTTCCTGCTGACCCGTACGAAACTGCCCAGCTTCATCATCACGCTCGGTACGTTCTTCATGCTGACCGGCCTCAACCTCGGCTTCACCAAGCTGATCAGCGGCACCGTCTCCACGAAGTCCATCGCCGACATGGAGGGCTTCGACTCGGCCCGCACGCTCTTCGCGTCCCACCTGAGCGTCGGCGGCGTGGACATCCAGGTCACGATCCTGTGGTGGATCGGCCTGGTCGCGCTGGCCACCTGGATCCTGCTGCGCACCCGCGCCGGCAACTGGATCTTCGCGGTGGGCGGCGGCGCGGACGCCGCGCGGGCGGTCGGCGTCCCGGTCACCAAGACCAAGATCGGCCTGTACATGGGCGTGGCGCTGGCGGCCTGGATCTCCGGACAGCACCTGCTGTTCTCCTACGACGCGATCCAGTCCGGCGACGGCGTCGGCAACGAATTCCTCTACATCATCGCGGCCGCGGTCGGCGGCTGCCTGATGACCGGCGGCTACGGCTCGGCGATCGGCGCCGCCGTCGGCGCCTTCATCTTCGGCATGGCCAGCAAGGGCATCGTGTACGCCCAGTGGAACCCGGACTGGTACAAGTTCTTCCTCGGGGCGATGCTGCTGCTGGCCACGCTCCTGAACGCATGGGTCCGCAAGCGGGCGGAGGCGACGAAATGAGCACCCCGGAGAGCACCCCGGACGAGCCGGCGGACGCGGCGGCCCCGGCGCGGGCCGAGGGCAGCCCGCCCCTCGTGGAGCTGGCGGACGTCAGCAAGTTCTACGGCAACATCAAGGCCCTGGAAGGCGTCTCGCTGGAGGTGCACGCCGGGGAGATCACCTGCGTACTCGGCGACAACGGCGCGGGCAAGTCCACCCTCATCAAGATCATCGCGGGGCTGCACCAGCACGACGGGGGCCGCTTCGCGATCGAGGGCGAAGAGGCCCGGCTGTCCTCCCCGCGCGAGGCTCTGGACCGCGGCATCGCCACCGTCTACCAGGACCTGGCGGTCGTCCCCCTGATGCCGGTCTGGCGCAATTTCTTCCTCGGCTCCGAGCCCACCAAGGGCGCCGGCCCCTTCAAACGGCTCGACGTGCAGCTGATGCGCGAGACGACCCGCGCCGAGCTGCTGCGCATGGGCATCGACCTGCGCGACGTGGACCAGCCCATCGGCACCCTCTCCGGCGGCGAGCGGCAGTGCGTGGCCATCGCCCGCGCCGTCTACTTCGGCGCGAAGGTACTGGTCCTGGACGAGCCGACGGCGGCGCTCGGCGTCAAGCAGTCCGGCGTGGTGCTGAAGTACGTGGCGGCCGCCCGGGACGCCGGACTCGGCGTGGTGTTGATCACCCACAACCCGCACCACGCCTACCTGGTCGGCGACCGCTTCGTCCTCCTGAAGCGCGGCACGATGGCCGGCCGCCACACCAAGCGGGAGATCGCCCTGGACGAGCTGACGCGCCAGATGGCGGGCGGCAGCGAGCTGGAACAGCTCAGCCACGAACTGGCGCGGGCGCCCGGGCCCAGCCACCTCGGCGGCCACCCCACCCACTGAGCGGGCCGGCGGCGCGGGCCGTGCCGGGCCCGCGCCGCCATGCGCGCCGTGGCGCGGGTAGGGCACAATCGCAGCGGACCGTGCACGTCACCGCCGCCGGCACGGCACCGCGCGCCCCGGGCACGCCCCGGCGGCGCCCGGACACGTACCGGACCGAACGAGCACCACCGGACCACGCACGCCCGAGGCCCCGGCCTCCCGACACCCGCAGGGACGAGACGACTCTTGCGAGCACGCAGCCGCCGCCACCGCAACGGCGAAGAGGTGGGTCGATGAGCACGTACCGGGACCGGGTGCACCGAGGATCGGCCAGAGCGACCGTGCTGCGCACGGTGGGCACCCGCGAGCGGCGCTCCCACCTGAGCGCGCCCCGTGTGCCGACCGTCGGCATCGACATCGGCGGGACCAAGGTGATGGCCGGCGTCGTCGACGCGGACGGCATGATCCTGGAGAAGGTCCGCACCGAGACGCCCGACAAGTCCAAGAGCCCCAAGGTCGTCGAGGACGTCATCACCGAACTGGTGCTGGACCTCTCCGACCGGCACGACGTGCACGCGGTGGGCATCGGCGCGGCCGGCTGGGTCGACGCCGACCGCAGCACCGTCCTGTTCGCCCCCCACCTGAACTGGCGCAACGAGCCGCTGCGCGACCGCCTCGCGGGCCGCCTGGCGGTCCCCGTCATGGTCGACAACGACGCCAACACGGCCGCCTGGGCCGAGTGGCGCTTCGGCGCCGGCCGCGGCGAGGACCACCTCGTGATGATCACGCTCGGTACCGGTATCGGCGGCGCGATCCTGGAGAACGGCGCGGTCAAGCGGGGCAAGTACGGCGTGGCCGGCGAATTCGGCCATATGCAGGTGGTGCCCGCCGGGCACCGCTGCCCATGCGGCAACCGCGGCTGCTGGGAGCAGTACAGCTCCGGCAACGCGCTGGTCCGCGAGGCCCGCGAGCTGGCCGCCGCGGACTCCCCGGTCGCGTACAACATCATCGACCGGGTCGGCGGCCGCGTCACCGACATCACCGGCCCGCTGATCACCGAGCTGGCCCGCGAGGGCGACGCGATGTGCGTCGAGCTGCTCCAGGACATCGGCCAGTGGCTGGGCGTCGGCATCGCCAATCTGGCCGCCGCGCTGGATCCTTCCTGCTTTGTGATCGGCGGCGGCGTCAGCGCCGCCGACGACCTGCTCATCGGCCCCGCCCGGGACGCCTTCCGGCGCACCCTGACCGGCCGCGGCTACCGCCCCGAGGCCCGGATCGCCAAGGCCCAGCTGGGCCCGGAGGCCGGGATGGTCGGCGCCGCCGACCTGGCGCGCCTGGTGGCCCGCCGCTTCCGGCGCGCCAACCGCCGCCGCGTGGAACGCTATGAGCGGTACGAACGATCGGGCCGGCGATGACGGAGCTGGACACCCCACCCATGACCGACGAACACGATCCGGCGGGACAGGAGCCGGGGCAGGCCGTGCGCGAGGCGCCCGAGCGGCCGGAGCCGCCGGCCGGGCCCCCGGGCGGCGCGTCCGCGGCACCCCGGCCGAGCCGGCGCCGCCGCTGGCTCACCGCCCTGGTGATCTTCCTGCTGATCGCCGTCCCCGCGGGCTACATCGTCATCTCCGCCGAGCAGAGCCGCGACAGCGGCCAGAGCAAGGAGGAGGAGGCCGCGGCCACCGGCCTCTACAACGACTTCCCCTCCAAGGTGCAGCAGCGCATCTACAACGTCCCGGTCCCCGCGGGCTCCACACCGGTCTACTACTACGAGTCCAACGCCTGGCACCGCAGCTCTCTCTACGTCCAGTTCCGCACCAACGAGTGGGGCCTGGACCACTATCTGAAGTGGGCCGGCACCAGCCGTGCAGCTCTCAAGGACGGCGAAATCACCATCACCGGCGCGCAAGCGGCCAAGGTCGGCTGGGACCTGGCGAGCGGCGGCCAGTGGGCCGGCACGTCCCTCAAGGCCGAGGGCCCGGGCCCCAGCCAGCGCATCACGGTGAATTTCGACGATCCGGACCATCCGGTCGTCTATGTCGTCTCCACGGTCGCCTTCAAGCGCTGAGGCCGGTCGGGGCACCGTAGCCATAGCCGCTGATCAAGGGGACATGTCACCCTTTAAGCTGCTCCCATGCTTGATCGTATACACGTGCGCTCCGCCGGACGGGGCCTCGCCATAGCGGCCGCGGCGGTTGTGCTGAGCACCCTCTGCTCCTGCGGCAGCGGGTCGGCGGACCGCACGGAGTCGTCGGCCGCGTCGCCCGCCGCATCGGCGCCGGCCACGACGGCAACGGCACCGCGCCCGCCCGAAGTGCCCGCGGCCCGCCGGGGATCGGAGTCCCCGGCCGCCCGCAGCGCAGCGAAAGCACGGCCGGCTCCCCGGCCCGCCGAGACGGAGCGCGCCGAAACGGCGCCTGCCGACTCGCCCGGCCGGCACGACGGCAGCAACTACGATCACCTCTCCGCCGAGGGCAGGAGGGCGCACGACACCAAGAACTGCGCCAAGATCCCCGGCAAGAAGAAGGGCAGCTGCAACGAGCTGCACCGCAAGTGCCGCGTGAGCGGGGCCACGGCGGTCTCCTCACAGGGCGAGCACCTCACCTGCCGGACCTCTCCGCGGGACGGCCGCCTCCGCTGGCTGGCCGCCGGCGAGTGACGCGTCGGCGACTCTCACCGCAGCCGTGCCGGATCGGTCCGGTTCAGTGCCGCTGCCATCTCCAGGTGCCAACCGTTCTCGTAGACCCCGGTGAAGTGCTCCTGGCCGAGTGCGGCATGGCCGCGGCTGGTCAGTGTGCGGACCGTCAGGTCGGTGGGGTCGTGTGCGCCGCGCAGGCGGGCCGCCGCGCCGAGGAATACGGCCATGTCGTGGAACCGGCCGTGCAGCGCGGCGAGACCGGCCGTGGTCACCGCCACCGTCGCCACGATCGGCATGTCGTGGCTTTCGACCGCCGCCGTGTACGCGCGCTCCAGCGCCTTCGCGGCCCCGGGGCCGTCGGCGAGCGCGAGGCAGAGTTCGCCGCGTACCACGCCGATCAGCGCGTGCCCGTGGTCGCCGCTGAACGGCAGCTGCCCGGACAGTCCGCTCTCGGCCGATTCGACCAGCTCGCGCGCCCGGACGAGGTCGCCGGTCCGTATCCGCAGGCGGGCTTCCCGCGCGTCGAAGAGGACCGCCATCTCGGGCGAGGCCGAGCGCAGCGCGCGCTCCCGGGCCGCGGCGATCAGCTCGCCCGCCCGTCCGGTCGCACCGAGCCGCGCGTGCAGATCGACCAGGCGCAGATTGAGGTAGATCTCGTCGCTGAGGCTGAGCGCCGCGAATTCACGGGCCAGGCTCTTGGCCTCGTCCAGGTCGGCCAGCGCGCCGTCGAGATCGCCGTCGTACTGCCGTAGCAGCGCGCGGAACTGCAGCGCCTTGGTCAGGCCCCAGCGGTCGCCCGCACGGGCGAAGCATTCCAGGGCGGCGGCCACGTCGGGGCGGACCGGGGCGAGACGGCCTTCGTTCTCCGCGCAGCGGGCCCGGTGGATGCGGGCCAGCCCGGCCAGCCACGTGTCCGGCCCGTCGACCAGCCGCTGGATGATCGACGGCGCGGCTTCGGTCCCGTCCAGGGAAGCCAGGCTGATCGTGGCGAGCGCGCCGCCGAAGCCCGGCAGCTCCGGGGGCTCCAGCAGCCGGCCGGCGAGCGCCCACAGCGCCCCGCGCCGCTTCTTGCTCGTGTCGTCGCCCTGCGCGAGCGTGCTGAGCTCGCGCATCCCTTCGGCGACATCACGGGCCGCGCCCGGCTGCCCGCCCGGCACCGCGACCGCCTCGGCGAGCCAGTAGGCCGCGTCGGCGTGCCGGCCGAGCATGTGCCGGTACCAGGTCAGGTTGACCGCGAGCCCGGTCGCGCCGTCCGCGTCGCCGGTGTCGCAGAGGTGGCGGTCGCCTGCACGGCAGGGTGCCCGGTGATCGCCGGCTCGGACCCGTCCGGCAAGTCCGGCCGGACGAAGGTCTCGGTCACCCGCGGCACGGACGCCACGGCGGTCTCCGTGAACGGCGGCCGGGTCGACGCGGTACGGGTCACCGGCTCGTCGATCGTCGTGGCGGTGGGCGAGGGGAAGGACACCGAACTGGTGGAGGTCGGCGCCACCAGCGGCAAGGAGCTCCACCGCGCCCGCATCAAGGACCTCGCCGCGTCCTTGGACATCACGCCCACCCCGGCAGGCTGGCTCGTCTATGCCGAGAACACGGTGACCCGCGTGAACCCCGCCACGGGCGAGAGCAAGCAGTTCGGTCTGCCGGGAACCTTGCAGGACTCCTGACCCAGAATCACCCAGAGCTCCTGACCCAGGGGCATAGGCGCGACGTGGTGGCGGGTGCTGCGCTCAGTCCCCGTCCGGCGCATCCTGGCTGACGGTCGCCAACAGGTGCTCTATCAGCGGGTTCTCGTCGTTCTTGCGCCAGGCGACAGCGACGCGCGTACGGGCGGTATCCGGTGCGATGGTGCGGAAGGCGACGCCTTCGAGGCGGATGCGCCGGATGCTCGCCGGGGCCAGTGAGACGCCGAGCCCGGTTTTCACCAGCGCGCACACGGTCTGCCACTCCACCGCGTGCTGGGCGATCCGCGGCGTGCAGCCCGCGTCGACGCACAGGCCGGTGATCTGGTCGTACAGCTGCGGGCCGACCGCCCGGGGCAGCAAGACGAAGGGCAGGCCCGCCAAGTCCGCGAGTTTCACGCGGCGATGGGCGGCCAGCGGATGAGCGGCGGGCAGCACGGCCACGAAGGGCTCGCGGAGCACCGTCCTGAAGCCGAGGTCCGCTTCGGGGAAGGGCTCGCGTACCAGGCCGATGTCGATGGTCTTGTCGCGCAGGGCGACGATCTGCGGCGCGGTGGTCATCTCCTGGATGTCGAGGTGCACGTCGGGGAACCGCTGCCGGAAGGTATGCAGCAGACCGGGCAGGACGGTCAGGGCCAGCGAGGCGGCGAAGCCGATCCGCAGGCGCCCGGCCCGGCCGCTGCCGATGGCGCGGGCCGCGGCCAGGCCGGACGCGAGGTCGGCGAGGGCCCGCCGCGCGGCGGGCAGCAGTTCGCGCCCGGCCGGGGTGAGGGCGACCTGTCCCGGCCGGCGGCTGAACAGCGCGTGACCGACCTTGTCCTCCAGGCGGCGGATCTGCTGGCTCAGCGGCGGCTGGGCGATGCCCAGGCGGGCGGCCGCGTGTCC
The DNA here is from genome assembly GCF_001279365.1 of Streptomyces sp. NRRL F-5755. NCBI lineage: Bacteria > Bacillati > Actinomycetota > Actinomycetes > Kitasatosporales > Streptomycetaceae > Streptomyces > Streptomyces sp. NRRL F-5755. Next base: position 43,403 of record NZ_LGCW01000114.1, read on the forward strand.
GAAGTGGAGCTCCTCGGCGAGCACGACGAAGGCGTGCAACTGCGGGAGGGGAAGTTCGGGCCGTTCCATACGCCCAGAGATATCAGATCGGATATCCAACCATAGCCACGACTGTATTAGACGTATCGGTGCTGGTCGCTTAGCGTTCGCCGCATGACAGAGCGACGTGCGATCCTCAGCGGCTCGACCTTCGAGGAGCAGATCGGCTATGCCCGCGCCGTGGTGGACGGCGACTGGGTGCATGTGTCCGGGACGACCGGGTTCGACTACACCGCCATGACGATCTCCGACGACGTGGTGGAGCAGGCCGAACAGTGCCTGCGCAACATCGAGGCCGCGCTGGCCGAGGCGAAGTGTACCTTCGCCGACGTGGTGCGGGTGCGCTACCTGCTGCCGGACCGCGCGGACTTCGAGCCCTGCTGGCCGGTCCTGCGCCGCTGCTTCGGCGACGTCCGGCCGGCCGCCACGATGCTCGTCTGCGGCCTCGCCGACCCCCGGATGAAGATCGAGATAGAGGTGTACGCGCGGCGCGGCACCGTGTGACGGCGAGGGCGTGGTCAGGTGGCGCGTGCACCTGACCATCCGGTCCCGGCCCGGCCACGGCTGTCCCGCCCGGCCCGGGTACCGGCCCGGGCCAACAAGGGGGCAGCCCTCGACGGTGCTGTCACTGCCGCCGTCGAGCAAAGGGGGAAATATGCTGGAGATACGGGAAATAGAGGCATTTCTCAGTGTCGCCGAAGAACTGCACTTCGGACGGGCCGCGGAACGGCTGCACCTGTCCACTTCGCGGGTCAGCCATCTCATACGGGCGGTGGAGCGCCGGGCGGGCACCCAGCTGTTCGTGCGCAGCAGCCGCTCCGTCACGCTGAACCCGCACGGCGCGCAGCTCTACGCGGGCCTGCGAGCCGCCTACATCCAGATCGAGCGCGCCCTGGACGACGTCCGGCGCGCGGGCGCTCTCGGCGGCGGAGTGCTGCGTGTCGGCTTCTCCACCACCCTGCCCGAGAAGCTGCGGCCCGGGCTGATCAGCGCCTTCGAGCGCCGCCACCCGGAGTGCAGGGTGGTCGCCTCGGGGCTGCCGACCACGGACCTGTTCCGCTGGCTCGGCAAGGAGTGGCCCGTCGATGTCTTCGTGACCTGGATGCCTCCCGCCTCGGCGCCCGTCGAGCTCCCGTTGCACATCAGCCCGGTGCTCCACCGCGTCCCGCGGGCCGTCCTGCTCGGCTCCGGGCACCCGCTGGCCGCGCACGACGCCGTCGACATCGAGCAACTGGCCGAGGGCGGGCACCCGGTGATCTATCCGGAGCTGCCGGCGTGGTTCGGCAAGCACTGGGCGCCGGCGACCACCCCCGGTGGACGGACGGTGCGGCTGCGACGGCTTCCCGCCGCTTACGTCGAGGACGTGCTGCGCCTCGTCGCCGAGGGCGAATCCGTGCATCTGACGTTCGCCTCGCTGCTGGAGGCGTACGGCCGCCCGGGCGTTGCCCTCGTCCCGCTGACCGGGCTGCCGCCGGTTCCGGTGCGGGCGGTGTGGGCGGCCGGGCCGCGGGAGCACCTGGCGGCGGTGTTCGCCGAGTGCGCGGCGGCGTGCGCCGGCGATGACGGGTGGCTCCGCGAAGCCGCCTGAGAGTGCCGGTGCCCGGCTAGGCCGAACGCGCCGGCCGGATCCTTGCGTCTGGCATCACGACCGTGTTGCACTTCGCCGTTGATGCAGGTCACAGGCCACGACAGGCTGTCCGCATGACAGAGATCAAGAGATTCCAGATCGACATCGCCCAGGCCGACCTCGACGATCTGCGCGACCGCCTCGCGCGCACGCGCTGGACCGAAGAACTGCCCATCGACCCCGACGCCGTGCAGACCGGCCCGGTGCAGCCCGGCTGGGAGCGCGGCGTACCCCTGTCGTACGTCAAGGACCTCGTCGAGCGCTGGCTCACCACGTACGACTGGCGCGAGCACGAGGCCCGCCTCAACGCGTACCCGCACTTCACCACCACCATCGAAGACCAGAACATCCACTTCGTGCACGTGCGCTCGCCGCACCAGGACGCCACCCCGCTGATCCTCACCCACGGCTGGCCGAACACCTTCGTGGAGTACACCGGCCTCATCGACGACCTCACCAATCCGCAGGATCCGGCCGACGCCTTCCACGTCGTCATCCCCGACCTGCCCGGCTTCGGCTTCTCCGGCCCCACCCGCAGCCCCGGCTGGAACCGGCACCGGATCGCCGCCGCCTGGGCCGAGCTGATGCGCCGGCTCGGCTACGAGCGCTACGGAGTGCACGGCAACGACGCCGGTGCGTACGTCGCCCCCGAGCAGGGGCGGCAGAACCCGGAGAACGTCATCGGCGTACACGTCAACCAGCTCTTCTCCTTCCCGAACGGCACCCCGGGCGAGTTCGACGGCCTCGGCGAGCAGGAGATGGCGACACTGCAGTTCCTCCAGAGCTTCAACAGCGAGATGTCGGCCTTCGCCGACCTCCAGGCCACCAAGCCGCAGAACCTCGCGCACGCGCTCGCCGACTCGCCCGCCGGGCAGCTCGCCTGGATCGGTCAGCTGCTGGGCACGGCGGTGGACCCGGACACGGTGCTGACCATCGCCACGATCTACTGGCTGACCAACACCAGCGCCTCCTCGGCGCGCCTGTACTACGAGGACCGGCACACCGAGCACCCCACGGAGCCGACGACCGCCCCCACGGGACTGGCGAGCTTCGCGTACGACTTCCGGCCGATCCGGAAGTTCGCGGAGCGCGATCACGGCAACATCGTGTCGTGGAACGACTTCGAACGCGGCAGCCACTGGGCCGCCCACGACACCCCGGACCTCCTGGTGGGCGACCTGCGCCAGTTCTTCCGAGCACTGCGCAAGGGCTGAGAGCCCCACCGGCCACCTGCGGGAACCCTCGGGTCCGCGGGGCGTTAGAGTCGTGGTCCGCTGCCCGGAGCAGGCGCATCCGCGCAGGGGAACGGGGAGTGAAGGCAAAGCTGCGTCTCTTCGCCCAGTGAGGCTCACGGACAGGTCTTCCGGAAGATCCGTCGCCCGTGGCTGCCGCGAGGGGCAGTCAGGTACGACGAAGGTCAGGTAGTGGGCAGTTCGGTATCGACGGGGGCGGGCGAGTCCGCCACAGCGGACCGGGGGCCGGTCTTCCGGCCGCGCGGCGTGGTGGATCTGCGGGGCGTGGAGGACGTTCCGGCGGTGCTGACGTATCCCGCGCAGGCGTTGGTGGTGGTCTCCGGATTGCCTGGCAGCGGTAAAAGCACCCTCTTGCGGCGTTTGTCCCGGGCTGCGCCCGTCATCGATCCGCGAGTGGTCCACGTCGCCTGTGAAGCGGTGATGCCGGACTGGCTGCCGTACGCGGTGTACCGGCCCTGGGCGCGGTGGACGTACTTCCGGTGGCTGCGCAGGGAGGTGCGCAGCGGCGGCCCCCTGTTCGTCCACGACTGCGGCGGCCGGCCGTGGATGCGCCGATGGCTGGCCCGGAGCGCCGTACGCCAAGGCCGCGAACTGCATCTGGTGATGCTGGACGTAGGGGTCGCCGAGGCGCTGTCCGGCCAGCAGGCCCGGGGCCGGTGGGCACCACGGCGCGCCTTCGCCCGGCATCGCAGAGGCTTGGACCGGTTGCTACGGGCATTGTCCGCACCGCACGCAGCACCGCAGGCCGCCGGCACGGCCAATCCCGCATCCCCACCGACCGCCAGAATCGCGGAAACCCCCGACCCGGTGAGCGAGGCGGCATCCGTGGTGTTGCTGGGCCGCCGTTCGCGGGAGCGTGTGGTGGGGGTGGAGTTCGGTGGTGTGCCGGTGGTGGGGAAGGTTCCTCAGTGAGGCCAGGTCCCGATCAAACTCGGCGATCGCGGGAAAGGAGCTCTTCCAGCCGTCGCCATGCTGGTGAAGCGGCGGTGACGTTGGCGTCCATCAGAGCGAGCGTCCCGGGGCCGGGCAGTTCGTGCGGTGGCTGCTGCGCCTTCCAGGCCGCCATGGCGGCGGCGAGGCCGGGCAGCCGCGGGTCGTCGGCTTCCCAGTCCATCGCCTCGTCACAGGTCAGGTAAAGACGCCGGAAATCCGGGTCGGCAAGTGCCTCGTCCTTTGCGGCGACCCACTCCGGGACCGATTCCGGTGCCAGGGCCACCAGCATGATCCAGGAGTCGCGTTCGATACGTACCATGCGCTCGCTGACACCGAAGGCACGCTGCCGGTCAAGGATGTCGATGACCTCGGAGGGCAGGAAGAGGCGGTCTCCCGCGGCCAGGCGCGCGATACTGCGGCGCCGGCGGGTGAGTTCACGCATCCTGCGCGACAGATCCTGGTCGACCTCGGTGACGGCCCGGGCGAACTCCTCGGGCCGGGCGGCGAGGAGTTCGTCGATGCGGGCCAGGGGCACGCCGGCATCGGCCAGGGTCTTGATACGGATCAGGTCCACCACGGCCTGGGCGCCGTAGCGCCGGTAGCCGGCGTCGTCCCGTTCGGGCTCGGCCAGCAGACCGCGCTGGTGGTAATGGCGTACGGCTCGCACCGTGACCCCGACGTGGGCCGCGAGCCGGCCGATGGTGAGCACCGGCGCTCCTTTCAGCACACCCGCTGCCACAGGTCGCGGACGGCCTGGGCGACGGCTTCCGGGCAGTCCGTGGTGATCGTACTGTGCCCGGCCCCGTCCAGCACGCGGTGTTCACCGTGCGGTACCGACGCGGCGAGGGCGTCGTAGAGCCGCCGCTTGCCCGCGCGCATCTGCCGCAGCTTCTTCGGTGACATGAGCACGCGCATGGCGGGGTCGACGCCCAGGGCGGTCATCGCGATCAGCGGTGTAGCGGGCACGGTCCCCGCCGCCTTGAGCTCGTCGCGCCATTCCGGCTGGTTGCTGCGCTCCAGCGCACCCGTCCGCTGCGCCGCCACGGTGAGATGCTGTGCGACCAGGAGATCGCGTATGCCGGGCGGCCATGAGGCGAACATCTTCCGGTAGACGCCCCGGGACAGCAGGCTCACCAGTCGCAGCGCCGCTGTGCCCGGGACCTTCTGCGAACGGAGCGGCGGCATACAGGTCTCCCAGTCCTCCACGACACCGTCGAGATAGACCACGCCCGCCACATCCGCGGGGAACAGCTGCACAAAGCGGCGAGCGTAGGCACACCCGAGGGAGTGCCCGACCAGTACGTAAGGGGCCGCAACCTCCGCGGCGCGCAGCAGCTCCCGCAGTTCGACGGCGACCTCGGCCAAGGAGCGCGGAAGACCGGCCGGGCCGCTCCACCCCGTACCACCACGGTCGTAGAGCACGGAGGTGGTGTACCGGCTGACGCTCTCGTGGATGTTGAGGTAATCCAGGCCGATCGCGCCGGCACCGGGCAGAAAGACCACGGCCGGTCCGCCGTCGCCCGACCGGTGCAGGAACAGGCTCCGTCCATCGATGGCGTAGAAGTGTCCCGGCGGGACCTGACGCGCAGGGCGTGTGGTGGTGTTCATGGAGCGATGGTCCGACCCTGACGCTGGGGCAAGGTCAAGCGGTCGGCTTGATTCCCGAGCCGGACGGAAGGCCGGCATGCCGGCAGGCGAGACGATGCGGTGGTGTTCGACCCCGCGAAATGCCTTGTCCGATCCGGACATCAACATCCAATGCGGGTGCCCGGCCCTAGAGTTGAGCGGTGACCTTTCCGCAGAAAGACCCGTCAGCACTGCTCAGCGACGACGAGCGCGAGGCGGCCGTACAGCGCCTTCAAGAGATATACGCCGAGGAGCGCATCTCGTACGAGGAGATGGACCAGCGTCTCGGCCACGTGCTCGCCGCCAAGACCCACGGCGAGCTCGCGTCGGCTCTGGCCTCGCTCCCGGAGGAGAACCCGGCCCCCGCGTCAACGATCGCCGCGGCCGGCGGACGGATCCGGCGGCGCGGTGCGTGGCGAGTGCCCCGGGTCCTCAAGGTCGGCTCCGCATACGGAAGGGTGCGACTTGACCTGTCCAGGGCGGTCATCGAGCATCCGGTCGTCGACATCGAGCTGCAACTCGGCACCGGTGGAGCCAGGATCACGGTGCCCCGGGACGCGATCGTGGACGTCGAGGGCCTGAGCACCGGATGGAAGGACCTGCGCTACAAGGCCCGGCCGAGTCCCCGCCCCGGCGGGCCGAAGATCCGGATCTTCGGCACGATGGGGTACGGCCGGTTGAGGATCCGGCACGCGCGGCGTTAGTGGTTCACGGGGTACCAGAGGACGTCGGCAACCCGGGTGGTGGGGCGTCGGCCTTGTTCCACGTGCCGCGGAAGGCCCCACCCGTCGAAGAAGACCCGGCTCCGTCTCCGTGGCCCCCGACCCGACGCAACGGCGCGGACGGCGGACCTCGGACCGCGCACGAGGGACAGAGTTGCGTCAACGTTTTCGAACTCCTTCGCGGTTCTTGTCGGTGCGCGGTGACGATGTCCTCAGGAACCTCGCACGCCGACCGGTGCCATGCCGTGAACTCTCCTTCGCCATGCCGCCCGGCGTGCCGCTTTCCGGAAGTGGGGTACGTGGAGGAGTACGTGATGGAGCGGGGCGGCGATGTGACCTGCGGGACAGGGCGGCGGGCCGGCCGGCTCAAGGTTTTTCTCGGGGCTGCTCCCGGGGTGGGCAAGACCTACCGGATGCTGGACGAGGGGCGGCGCCGGGCCGCGCGCGGTACGCGGGTGGTGGCCTTCGCGGAGTGCCACGGCCGTGCGTCCACCGAGGCGATGCTCGACGGGCTGGACGTACTGCCGCGGCTGACGCGCGGCGACGGCGGCGCGGATTTCACCGCGGCCGATCTGGACCGGGTGCTGGAGCTGCGGCCGCACATGGTGCTCATCGACGAGCTCGCGCACACCAACGCGCCGGGCAGCCGGCACGCCAAACGGTGGCAGGACGTCGAGGAACTGCTCGCGGCCGGGATCGATGTCGCGGCCACGCTCAACATCCAGCATCTGGACTCGCTCAGCGACGTGGTCGAGAAGATCACCGGTGTGCCGCAGGACGAGACCGTGCCCGACGCGTTCGTCCGCCGTGCCGACCAGATCGAGCTGGTCGACCTGCCGGCCGAGGGGCTGCGGCGCCGTATGGCGCACGGCAACATCTACCCGCCGGAGAAGGTCGACGCGGCGCTCTCGCACTACTTCCGGCTCGGAAACCTCACCGCGCTACGGGAGCTGGCGCTGCTGTGGGTGGCCGGGCGGGTGGACGAGGCGCTGCGCAAGTACCGGGACGAGCACCGCATCGGCCGGGTGTGGGAGACCCGCGAACGGGTGGTGGTGGCCCTCACCGGCGGCGCGGAGGGCGCCACCCTGATCCGCCGGGCCGCCCGGATCGTGAGCCGTTCGTCCGGTGATCTGCTGGCCGTCCACATCACCCGCAGCCACGACCTGGTGGGCTCCTCGCCCGCCGCGCTGGCCGGACAGCGGCAGCTGACCGAGAGCCTCGGCGGCAGCTACCACTCGGTGGTGGGGGACGACGTGCCCACCGCCCTGCTCGACTTCGCCCGGTCCCAGAACGCCACCCAGCTGGTCATCGGCGCCAGCCGACGGGGCCGGCTGCGGCGCCTGCTGACCCGGCGCGGTGTCGGTGAGACGGTGGTCGAGCGCTCCGGCGACATCGACGTCCATACGGTGACGCATGAACACGCAGGCCAGGGACGCAGATGGGCCGCGCCGGGAAGCGGTCTGCCACGTGTCCGGCGGGTGGCCGGACCGGTGGCCGGCCTGGTGCTTCCCCTGCTGCTCACCCTGGTACTGCGGGCCGTCTCCGGGCCGTTGGCGCTCAACCTCACCAGCGAGGCGCTGCTGTTCCTGCTCACGGTGCTGGGCGTGGCCTGCATCGGCGGGGTGGTCTCCGCGCTGCTCGCCTCCGTGACGACCTCACTGCTGCTGAACTACTACTTCATCCCGCCCGTCGGCCACTTCACGTACGCCGAGGCCAATATCGTCGTCGCCCAGGCCGCCTTGACGACGGTCGCCGTCACCGTCGCGGCCATCGTCGACCGCTCGTTGCGGCTGAACCGGCGGGCCGCCCGGGCCACCGCGGAAGCGGAGAGCCTCATTTCGCTGGCGGGCGGCATTCTGCGCGGGGGCCGGGCGGTGCCCGTCCTCCTGGAACGCACCCGCGAGACCTTCGGCATGGACAGCGTCGCGCTGCGGCCACGCGACGGGGAGGCGGAACCCGGCGCCGCGGGCGGCCCGCCGTCCGGCGGTGGTGACGACCGGGAGACCAGGGTGCCGATAGGGGAGGACAGCGTCCTGGTGCTGAGCGGACGCCGGCTGCCCGCCTCGGAGCACCGCGTCCTGACGGCCTTCGCGGCGCATCTGACCGCGGCCGTCGAACGCGCCCGGCTCGCCGAGGCCGCCGCCGAGGTCGAGCCGGTCAAGGCGGCCGACCGTATGCGTACCGCACTGCTCGCCGCGGTCGGCCACGACCTGCGCACGCCACTGTCCGGCTGCTGGGCCGCGGTCAGTTCACTGCGCAGCCGCGATGTCGAGTTCTCCGCCGAGGACCGCGAAGAACTGCTGGCCACCGCCGAGGAGTCGCTGGCCAAGCTCAGCCGCCTGGTCGACAACCTCCTCGACATGAGCCGCCTGCAGGCCGGCGCGCTGACCCTGCGCCTGGAGCCCGTCGCCCTCACCGAAGTGCTCCCCGCGGCCCTGGACACCCTGCCCGGCTCGCCCCCGGCAGCCGTCGCCCACGTCGCGACCTTGGGGCTGGAGACCACCCCCGACGTACTCGCGGACCCACCGCTGCTGGAACGCGTCCTCGCCAACCTGGTGTCCAACGCGGTACGCCATTCGCCCGCCGGGCGTCCGGTGACGATCGGCGCCAGCGCGCTGGCCGGGCGGGTGGAACTCAGGATCACCGACCGGGGCCCGGGCATCCGGCTGCCCGACCGCGAGCGGGCGTTCGAGCCGTTCCAGCGGCTCGGCGACACCGACAACACCACCGGCCTCGGTCTCGGCCTGGCCCTCTCCCGCGGACTCACCGAGGCGATGGGCGGCACCCTGACCCCCGAGGACACTCCCGGGGGCGGCCTGACGATGGTCGTCTCCCTGCCCGCCGCCCCGGTTCCGGAGGCGGTCCCAGAGGCGGTTCCGGAGGCGGCGATGTCCTCCCGTACGCCGTAGACGTGTGCCATCCGGGCGGACGGCCGGTGAGGCGGGGTACGGGGTGCTGCGCCTCGTTCGGATCCCGTTAGGGAACCGGCCGCGCTGTTCGCCTGCGCCCCGCGTCGCCGACACGGTGGTGACCGGTCGGCAGACAGAGCACCGAGGAGGTCGCAGATGCGCGGAGTCCCGAGGGCGGTGGTGGCGTCGTGAGCGCGGAGCGGGTGGTGGGGCTGCTGGTGGCGGCAGCACTGGTCGGGTTCCTCGTGCTCACGGTCAAATTCCCGGACCGGTTCTGAGCGGGGGTGGTGCGTCGGCGAGTGGCGTGTGCTGTTCAGGGGTATGGCGGGAAGCAGCGATGACGGGGGAGAGGGTCTCTTCCGGGCGTGCAAGGGGCCGTAAGGGGGCTTCGCGCGTCCGTTTGTCACGCACCTGACGTGGGGCGCGTCTGCGTGGCGCGTCGAAGAGAGAGGCGCCGAACGCCATGCAGAGAACCTCTTTCCGTGGCTTCTTCCGTATCGGTCTCGTGCTGCCGGCCGCCGCGGTGGCGACGGTCATGCTGGGTACCACGGCGAGTGCGGTCGTGCCGGCGGACGTGTCGCACGGCGCTCCGGCCGGGGTGCGGACACCTCCGGCGCGCGGCTGCGCCATCGTCTACTTCGATCTGGGCGAGACTCTCGTGCACACGGCCGCGGACTCCGGCATCAGTTACCTGCCGGGTGCGGCCGCGTATCTGCGCACGTTGCGGGAGCGGCACATCAAGGTCGGGCTGATCACCAACGTGCCGTCCTCGTGGGGCAAGACGGACGCCGAGCGCGCTGCCGCCCTGAAGAAGGAGGTCGACGGCGCATGGAAGGGGCCCGTCCCGTTCGCCTGGGAGGACTTCGGCGACCGGATTCTCACTCCGCGCACCGAGGCGGAGCGTAAGCCGGCGCCCGTCCTCTGGAAGCGTGCCAAGGCCGCGGCGCACGGCTGCCGGCTCGTCTACGAGGGGGAGACCGCCAAGGAGACGTATGTGGCGGCTTCGCTCGGTTACGTGGCCTATCGGGTCGGACGGCCCTTCCTTCCCGCCTACCTTCCGGTCCGGGTGGTCGAGTGCCTGGCGTACGGCTCCCGCGGGCGCGCCTGAACCGTTGCGTGTGCGCCTGCGCCGGTACGTACGTCCCCACCCGCACCGCTCCGTGTCCTCATGCTCCGCAGGACCAGTTGGAAGGCGCCGAGCAGCACCGCGGTCGCCAGGGCGCTGTGCCAGAGCAGGGCGTCCAGGTGGCCTGCGGAGAGGTAGGCGCCCACGGCGACGGCCGCCAGCGCGCACACCGCGCGGTCCACGATCGACTCGACCGACAGCAGCGTCGCCCGTGGGGCGCCGGCAGGTACGGCATCGTTGACCAGCTTGCGCTGGATCGGGTAGGCGAAGCCGGCCGCGGCGGCGAACACGCAGAGCAGGGCGACGGTCGTCCAGCTCCCGCCGAGGGTGATGCCCGCCAGGGTGCCCGCGAGGACGAGGCTGAGGACGGAGACCCAGGCCACCGGCGTCAGGCGGCGGCCCAGCCACTGGGGGCGCGCCGAGCCCACGGCCTCCGCCACCGTCATGGCGGCGAGCACCCCGCCGTGCGCGGACTCGCCGATGCCGTGGTCGAGCAGGATCGGCTGGAAGAGGTTGACCTGGCAGATCCTGGACAGGGTGAACACGGCCACGCCCTGGACCATGACCAGCGCCAGCCACGGCGAGGAGACCACGCAGCGCAGCGCGGCCTTGGCGTCGCCCAGCGAGGTGCCGCGCCCGCCCCGTGGTACCCGGGGTTTTCCGGTCCGGCCCGGCGAGGCCGCACCGCGAGCCTGCGTTGCCGTCCGGGGCAGGGCGATGACGCAGATCAGGGAACCGGCCGCGCTCAGGGCGCTCAGGAGGTACGGGGCCGGGTGGACGAGGACCATCAGCGGCCCGACCAGGGGCCAGCACAGGATCTTCGCGGCGAGTCCGAGTGCCCGGGCGGTCCCCTCCGCCTTGAGGTAGTGCTCCTCGCACCGCTCGGCGCGCAGCCCGTCGTACAGGTAGGCGCTGGCCGCGCCCGAGGTGAGGGAGCGGCCGGCGGCGATGGCGAGGAAGTGGACGAGGAAGCCGGAGTACGAGGAACTGACCACCGGGGCGAGGTTCGCGGCCGTCATCACGACGGCGCCGGCCCGCAGGCAGTTGCGGGTACCGATCCGGTCGGCGATCAGCCCGGTCGGGATCTCGAAGAGGCAGAAGGCCACGTAGTAGATGCTCTGGATACCGAAGATCTGCCCGTCGGAGAGGCCGGCGTCCTTCTGGTAGGCGTAGAACACCGGCATCCACCACAGCAGGTTGAACAGCAGCTGGAAGCCGTAGTTGAGCCGGATGATGCGCCGGGCGGTGCCGGTCGGGGGCGTGGCCGCGGGCCGCGCCGCGGAGCGCGGGAGGCGGGGGCTCACAGCGCGTAGGGGCGGATCTGGACCAGGCGGAAGTCGCCCTGGTCGGTCAGCAGCCACTCGATGTCCAGAGGGTCGTCCACCTCGGGGGCGCTGAAGTGGGACTGCAGCAGCCGGCCGGTCAGGGACAGGTCGGCGAGCCGGGCCCGGGTGGCGGCGGGCAGGCCCTCGCTCCAGGAACCGAGGGCGACGGTGCGCCCGCCGCCCTCGACGGTGTTGTAGAGGTACTGCTGCGGAAGTACCTCGCCCTCGACGACCTGTTCGGGCGAACCGGGCGAACAGTTGAGGTAGACGTTGCGGAAGTCCTCGCGCCGGGTGGGGTCGCAGGTCACCAGCACGCCGCCGAGCGCGGCGGGGACGTACTCCTGGATGATCACGCCCATGTAGGTGTCGTCCAGGGATATGCCCACCTGGTGGCGCAGCCGCACACTGCGCGGCGAGAGCAGGGAGGCCCACACCTGCCTTACGGCGTCGAGGAGTTCGCCGGTGCCGTGGACGGTGGTGACGGAGTCGTAGACCCCTGCCGCGGAGAAGCCCGGCAGGTCCTCGGCGTTGGAGGAGGAGCGCACCACGAGCCGGCCGCCCGCGGCGAGCGGGGCGGGGAAGGCGCGGGTGATCTCCCCGGCGACGGTGTCGGGCATCGCGGTGTGCCGGATCAGGTGCTGGATCTGCAGGCAGAGCGGGTCGAGGACGCCCATGGCGTCGAGTTCGAGCGCCATCTTCAGCTTGCCGATGCCCTGCTGGAGCGCGGGGGAGGAGGTGAGGAAGCGGTGCAGGAGGGAGAACGGCAGGGCCACACCCTCGGGAGCCGCGACGGTGCCGGCCGCGAAGGAGGCCGCGGCCGCGCGGAGTTCGGCGGCGGAGGGCGCGTCCAGGCCGAGCCGGGCCGCGAGGTGCCCGTACAGGTTCTTACGGGGCGGGCGGGGGCGGCCGTAGAACGCGGTGAGGTCGGCCGTGCGGCTGTCGAGCACGTGGTGCAGTTCTCCGAGGTTGGCCGCCTTGGTGCCGTAGCGGTCCCGGTCGGCGCTGCGCAGCCGGTGCAGGGAGAGTACGGGCGCGTCCTCCAGGAGCGGTGGTTCCAGGCGGATGCGCTGCTGGTGCCAGGCCGGGGCCCGCAGTTCGGGGGCCTGCTCCAGCCGCTCCAGGGTGATCTCGTCCTCGCGGACCCGGTAGCGGACCCAGGCCCCGTCCAGACCGTCCTTCTGGACGAGCTGTTCCAGGTCGCGGACGATCGCGTTGGGGATGCCCCATCCGGAGGCGAGGACGTTGGTGTGGGACAGCGGGGTGATGGGCGCGGTGTTGATGAACCCGGCCACCCGCTGCACGCCGTCCGGCAGGCAGGGCATGGCGACGATGTCCGACCAGCCGAGCCCGTCGGCCGCCGCCTCGTACTCCGCCACGGTCGTGAAGCAGCGCAGCCGGCCGGTGGCTTCCCCGGCGTTGAGCGGCACGCGGACCCGGGAGCCGAAGAGTTCGTGACCGAGGATGCGCGGCACGCGCTGCTCGCTGACCGAGGCCAGTGTCTCTTCCTGGCCGTGGTTGGCGGGCTTGAGCAGGAGCGGCAGCCTGCCGTCGACGCGCTCCCGGACGAAGGTGTAGAAGAACTCCAGCAGTTCCCCGTGCATGGTGTCGGCCTCGGTCGTCTCCAGCACGAGGAAGGTGCGCTCGCGGCCCTCCCGGTCCTCGTCGGTGTGCAGGGACAGCACCCCGAGCAGGAAGCGGCGCCCGGGGTCCATGTAGACGGACGCGTTGAACTCGTCCAATCGTGCATCGAGTTCGTCGAGACTCATGCCGAGGACACGGGTGGCGATGTAGTTCACGTGGAACGGGTGGGCGGCCGTGTCGAGCAGGTGCCAGGTGGCCTCGGTGCGGTCGACGACGACCTTGAGGTACGGGTGGCCTGCCAGGACCCCGGACAGCGTACGGAACAGCGGCAGCGAGAGGTTCTCACCGACGACCGTGCGGTCGGTCGCGGGATCCGCGACGCTGACGGGGAGCGGAGCGGTGGTCATACGGCGACTCCCTCGGACGGTACGGCCGGCCGGACGCGCGGGCGGGCGGGGGATGCTGACGTTTTGGCCATGGACGGGGGCCGGTCGGCCGGAGACCCGGACCGCGGCGCGGCGGGTACGGCGGGCGGCAGCACGTCGGGCAGCGCGTCCACCAGAGCCGTGAAGTCGCGCAGCACGGTGCGCGCGTCGGCGGCGGAGAGCAGGCACAGGGCCGCCATCGTGTTGGCACCGCCGGCGGGGTCGTAGACCGGCACGGTGCTGCCGTCGGGCAGGGAACTCTCCGGTACCACCGAGAGCGTGCTGCCCTCGCTCAGTGCGACGGCCTCCTGCACCACGGGGAAGTCCCACAGCCTGCGGTCCCGCCAGGCCGCGCCGCGGCCGTCCACCGCGAGGACGACGAGGGAACCCGCGGCGCCCCGTGCCTGCTCCGGGCCGAGGACCCGCTCGGGCCAGGCGACCGGACGGCCCAGAAGATGGTCCACGAGCATGCCGACGACGTCGAGCCCGAACACCTCCTCGATCTGCGGGACGGTCATCGCGCCGCCGAACCGGGCGGCCGTCTCGATCAGCCACATCCGCCCGTCGGCGCCGAGCTTGATCTCGGTGTGGGTGCCGCAGTCGCGCAGGCCGAGGGCGTCGACGGCTTCCCGGGCGAGGGCGACGACGCGGTCCTGGAGGTCCGCGGGAAGCGACGCGGGGGTGATGCCGGCGCGCTCGGTGAACGGCCGCACCGTCGGCATCCGGCCGCTGACGCAGACCGGCCGGAAGACGCCGCCGGTCACCACGCCCTCGACGCTGACGTAGTCGCCCCAGCCGGGCTCGTCGAACCAGCCCGCGGTGTCGCCGGCCACGATCTCCTCGACCACGAAGTGCCCAACTGCCTCGGCGACATGGAGTTCGGCGAAGCCCAGCCGGGCGGACTGGTCCATGGTTTCGCGCGAGCGCTGCCAGGCGGCATCGGCCTCCTGCGGGGAGCCGATGATCTGGTGGGCGGTGGAACCGGCGCTCCAGGCCGCCTTCAGCAGCAGGGGAGCGGTCAGGGTGGCGACGGCCTCGTGCAGGTCCGCCTGTGTGGCGACGGGGCGGAACGCGGGCTGCGGCAGGCCGTGCCGCTGCCAGGTGTGCCGCATCATCCGCTTGTCGCGGGCGAGCGCGGCGGCCTCTCCCGCCCCGGCGAGGCCGAGCGCCTCACACGCCTCGGCGACGGCCACGACCGCGTACTCGGAGAAGGTGAGAACCGCGTCCGCGCCGACGGCCCGGGCCCGCGAGACGATCAACGAAACCAGATCGGACCGCTCCGCGTCGGTGGGCAGCACGACCGAGGCGCACAGACGCTCCGCGGACGCGGCGACCGACGGCACAAGCGCGCTGAGCGCCAGCAGGTGCACGTCTGCTCGCGCGGCTGCCCGGGACAGGACATGGCCGAGCGGCGGACCGCCCTTGGCGTGCACCAACAGCACCGTGCTCACTGAGATTCGTCTCCCATCACTTGTCACTTGTCTGTTCGCTCGTCCGTCCGGGGCGTCGGGCCGTGGCCTGGCACCACCACTGCCCGCCAACCGCGACCGGGGCACCGTGACGCAACCCGCGTAGAACACGGCGGGTAACCGGTGACACACACAAGGGAATCAGAAGGCGGGTGCCGGAAGTGCCGCCGGAGGCGGGCGCCAATCAGGCAAATGCCAAAGTCGTGGACATCGTTGGAGTGCGGACGAAGGTCGCGGATCACCTATGGCAAACCGCCTTGACGAGGCGCTTGCGCATCGCAGTCGGCCGATAACCGAGCATGGCCGGACTCCGCACGGGATAGGCATCGCCATGTCACTTCCCGCCGCCCGGTGGGGACATGGACGGAAAGGCCGTCGTGGACGATCCCGGTCTCAGAGCACTGCTGGAGCGTCTCCCCGTGTCGTGGTGGGAGGCCGATGAGCAGGGGCGCGTCAAGGAGCGGGGCGGCGGGGCCTTCGCCGACCTGCCCACCACACAGCGCTTCCTGGACCGTGCGCGCCAAGAACTGTCCGCTCAGGGAGACGCCCTCCAAAACGGCCACCCTTTGGTCCAGTTCGACGGCCGGACCTTCACCGTGAGACGGCCCCAGGACGGGAGCCGGGGCTGGACGCGCGGGTTCGCGATGGAGGCCGGTGCGCAGCCCGCGGGCGGCCGGCCGTACGCCGCTTTCGCGGACTTCGCCGACTTCGCGCCGGCCGCGGCCTTCCTCCGCGACCGCGACGGCCGCTACTTGTGGGCCAACCACGCCTACGCGCACCTTTACGGCACCACACCGGAGCGGGTCGTCGGCAGCCGCATAGAGGATCTCGACACCCCCTCCGACGCCGCCCAGTTCCGGGCCCTGGACCAGGAGATCCTCCGCCGCGGCAAGCCGGTCCGCCACCACCTGCGCTATCACCGTTCGGACGGCAGCACCGGGCAGGCGGCCGGCCACCGCTTCCCGGTCCAGGAGAACGGCCGGACCTGCGTGGCCGGGATCTACGTCGACATCACCGACCACGTCCGCGCCACGAGCCAGCGCCAGGAGGCCGAGGAGAAGCTGCGCGCGCTGCGGGACTACAGCGGTCTGCCCTGCGCGCTGCTCTCGGTCGGCGGCCGTATCGAACAGGCGGGTACGGCTGCCGCCGAACTGTTCCGGACACGCCTGTCCGACCTCGTCGGCCGCCGCGCGCACACCCTGCTCGCCGCCACGCCCGACCTGCGCCCCCTGCGCCGCGCCTGGGAGGGGCTGATCACCCGCCGCATCCGGCGGGCGGAGACCTCCGCCGTCCTCCTGGACACCGAGGGGCGCCAGCGCCGCGCGCAGCTCCACCTGTCCACGGTGAGCGGACCCGTCGGCCGCGTCGCGCACGTGTGGGCCGTCGTCACCGACCAGAGCATCGCCCACGACGCCCACCCGCCGCTCACCGCCGCGCAGATCCGCATACTGTCCCTCCTCGCCGGCGGCAGCACCAACGGCGAGATCGCCACCTCGCTGAAACTCTCCCGGCAGGCGGTCGACTACCACCTCAGCCGGCTCCGGGACCTACTGGGCGCCGAAACCAGACCCGCCCTCGTCGCCCGCGCCTACGTCCTGGGCATCCTCGCCCCCCGCGCCTGGCCACCGCGTCCGGCCGCGACCCGCGAACCGCTCAGGTCACGCTGAGATGTGCGGGCCGCCGGTGGCGGCCGCAGGTGTGACCGTGGGGCGGGAGGTGTGCGTGGCCGGCGCGGCGCGGGCGGTGGCGCGCGGTGGCCTGCCCGTACGAACGAGAGGCCGGGGCCGTCGGCATGTGAGGTCTGGATTTGCGGAACTCGGTGAGAATTCCGCAGGGTTCCGGCGCCGCTTATTGCGGCGACAGGCGCGCTGCCTCCGTACTTCGGTGGGCCGGACGCCAGGCATAGCAGGTGCTCAATAGGCGGGGGCGTCCGCCTGCTACCCGAACGCCCCGCGGTACCCGGCCCCGCGAGTCGCCACGGGACGGCTCGTCCGCCCAAGGCGCAGGCTTTGGCCGTATCCCTTTGCCGACGCTAAGGTATGCCGCCGTACTCGGCGGATCGCTTCCTTGAAGAAGGTGGGATGGGGCTCATGGACGCGGGCCACGCGGAGCTGGTTGTCGCGGCGCAGGCCGGTGACGACCGGGCGCGCGAGAAGCTGATCGCCGCATACCTGCCGTTGCTCTACAACATCGTCGGGCGAGCGCTGAGCGGACATGCCGACGTCGACGACGTCGTCCAGGAGACCCTGCTGCGCGTGGTGCGCGACCTGCCCGACCTGCGTGCCCCGGAAAGTTTCCGGTCCTGGCTGGTGTCGATCGCGCTCCGCCAGATCAATACCCACTGGCACCGGCAACGCACTCTCGCCGACCGGACCACGGTCATCGACGAGGCGCTCCGGACGCCGCGCGCCGGCGCCGCGCTGGAGGACGTGACGATCCTGCGTCTGCACATGTCGGACGAGCGCCGTCAGGTGGTCGAAGCCGCCCGGTGGCTCGACCCGGACCACCGGGTCCTGCTGTCGCTGTGGTGGCAGGAATGCGCCGGCGTGCTGAGCCGTCAGGACATCGCCGACGCGACGGGGCTCAGTGCCGCCCACGCCGGAGTACGCCTGCAACGTATGCGCGAGCAACTGGAACTGAGCCGGACGATCGTCGCCGCGCTGGCGGCGGACCCGCGCTGTCCGCAGCTGAACGAGACCGTCGTCGGCTGGGACGGTCTCCCTACATCGGTGTGGCGCAAGCGGATCGCGCGGCACACCCGCGACTGCCCGGTCTGCACGACGACCGAACGGGTTCCGGCCGAACTGCTGCTTGTCAACATCGCGCCGCTGGCCGTCCCGGCCGCACTCCTCGCCGCGCTGGCCGCCAAGGGCCTGTTGTCGGGTACGGCTGCGGGCGCCGCCGGGCTGGCCGCGGCACACGTCACCGTCGGCACGGCGACGGGGGGAAGCGGTCTGCACGGCTCGCTGATCGGCAAACTGCACGTGGTGACCGCTCATCCGATGGTGAGCCTCGCCACCGGCGCGGTGCTCATCGCCGGGACCGCCACCTACGCGGCCTGGCCGGAGCCGGCGCCCCGAACGCCTGCCGTCATCGCCGCTCCCCCGGTCGGCACCCCCACGCCGACCCCGTCGCGCATCCCTACGCCGACCCCGTCGCGCACCACCACGTCGCCCAAGCCGTCCCCGGCGAGTCCGTCCGCCGTTGCAGGCACGGTTCCGCTGGGCGCACAGTCGCTGGAGTCCGTGGACCAGCCCGGCCTGTTCGTCACGTATGCCGGTGACTTCGCGACGCTCGGCGGCCGGGTCTCCGCGCCCAGCGGCGCGCAGGCACCGCAACGGGTCACCTTCACGGTCATCGGGGGACTGGCCGACACACGGTGCGTCACGCTCCGCGCCGCAGACGGCCGGTATCTTCGCCATCAGTATCTGCGGCTACGGCTGAGCGCCGACGACGGCAGCGAACTGTTCCGTGAAGACGCCACCTTCTGTCCGCGCCCCGGTGCGGTCGCCGGGTCGGTGACCCTGCACGCGCACAACTATCCCGGATCGGTCCTCCGCCACCGCGACGGCGGCATCTGGCTCGATGGCTCCGACGGCACCCGGGCCTTCGCCGGCCAGGCTTCCTTCATCACGCGCAGGGCCCGGGCCTGAGGGCTGTTCCTTGAGCAGCCTGGGCCGGGTCGCTCGGTGACAGCCGGCGATTTCGCAGCAACGAGCCCGCATCACGCCTTCCTTCACCCCGCAGTGAGCCGAGCGCTGCGCCGAGTCCAGGTTCGGTCCGCATTTCATCGACGGCTGCTTCGCCGTGACAGGTCCGCATTCCTCTCCACGGGGACGGCCGGACCACCGGGCTCGGCATAACGTTTTTTGCCTGCGAGATGCATCACCGGGCAATCCTCCGGGCGGCGCGACTTTTCCGTTACGGGGCCACGGGTTCGAAAGCCTCCACTTCAGGGGTGATCTTCCCGCCGCTCGCCATGGCGTGCCGGCGTGGCAGGTCTCCCACGACCCGTTGACGTATCCCCTGAAGAAAGCGGCTCCCATGACCCGACACACCCACGAACCCCGGGTGACCGGTAGGCAGGAACGGTCCCACGTCCTGCACCGCACCCACCCCGCGGCAGATCAGGTGATCCGCGACCTCCGAGGAGAATCATGAAGGGCCTGCACCGGCTCCGCCGGAGCCGCCGGACAGTGACGGTAGGACTGTCGGCCGCGGCGGTGATCGCCGGAGTCGTGACGCTCCTCCCCAGCTCCGCCGGAGCCGCAGCCTTGAGTACGCAGGCGGCCCCCTCGGGCAGGTACTTCGGTACGGCCGTGGCTGCCGGAAGGCTCGGCGACCCGACGTACTCCACGATTCTCGACCGGGAGTTCAACATGATCACCCCGGAGAACGAGATGAAGTGGGACGCCACCGAACCCTCCCGCGGCACCTTCACCTTCGGCCAGGCCGACCGGATCGTCGGCCACGCCACCGCGCACCGGCAGCGGATACGTGGCCACGCCCTGGTCTGGTACCAACAGCTGCCCGGCTGGGTGAAGTCCATCACCGACGCCAACACCCTGCGCAGCGCGATGAAGAACCACATCACCACCGAGATGAACCACTTCAAGGGCAAGGTCTACGCCTGGGACGTGGTCAACGAAGCCTTCGCCGACGGCTCCTCCCAGCACCGCAGTTCGAAGTTCCAGGACCTGCTGGGCGACGGCCACATCGAGGAAGCGTTCCGCATCGCCCGTGCGGCCGACTCCTCGGTCAAGCTCTGCTACAACGACTACAACATCGAGAACTGGTCGGACGCCAAGACCCAGGGCGTCTACCGCATGGTCAAGGACTTCAAGTCCCGCGGCGTGCCCATCGACTGCGTCGGGTTCCAGAGCCACTTCCAGGCGGGCGGCCCGCCGGCGAGCTTCAAGACCACCTTGGCCGCCTTCGCCGCCCTGGGCGTCGACGTCCAGATCACCGAACTGGACATCGCCCAGGCACCACCCGTCCACTACGCGAACACCGTGAAAGCCTGCCTGGCCGTGGCCCGGTGCACCGGCATCACGGTGTGGGGCATCCGTGACAGCGACTCCTGGCGCCGCGACGAGCGCCCGCTGCTGTTCGACGACAACGGCAGGCCGAAGCCCGCGTACACCGCCGTCATGAACGCTCTCCATTCCGGCTCCGGTACGCCCCCGGCCAAGCCGGCCGACGGTACCGGGGAGATCAAGGGCGTGGCCTCCGGCCGCTGTATCGACATCCCCGACTCCACCACCGCCAACGGCACCCCGGCGCAACTGTGGGACTGCAGCGGACGGGCCAACCAGCGCTGGACCTACACCGCCGCCAAGCAGCTGAAGGTCCACGACAACAAGTGTCTGGACGCCAGGAACAAGGGCACCACCAACGGCACCTCGTTGGTCGTCTGGGACTGCAACGGCGGCGCCAACCAGCGGTGGAACATCAACGCCAACGGCACGATCACCGGCGTCCAGTCCGGGCTGTGCCTCGACGCCGTCGGCGCGGCCACCGCGAACGGCACCAAGATCCAGCTGTACGCCTGCGCGTCCGTCGACAACCAGAAGTGGACCGCCCCGTCCGGGACGACGGCGGGCGGCGGCGCGTGTGCTCTTCCCTCGACGTACAAGTGGAAATCGACGGGTGCCCTCGCACAGCCCTCGCACGGGTGGGCCGCGGTGAAGGATTTCACCAGCGTGGTGCACAACGGCAAGCACCTGGTCTACGCGTCGAGCGCGTCCGGAACCTCGTACGGCTCGATGGCCTTCAGCCCCTTCACGAACTGGTCGGACATGGCGTCGGCCGGCCAGACCGCCATGCGAGAGGGCGCGGTGGCGCCCACCCTGTTCTACTTCGCCCCCAAGAGGATCTGGGTGCTGGCGTCCCAGTGGGGTGCGTGGCCCTTCAGCTACCGCACGTCGAGCAACCCCACCGACCCGAACAGCTGGTCCGCGCCCCGTCCGCTGTTCACCGGCAGCATCCCCCGCACCGTTTCCCCCACCGGCCCGATCGACCAGACCCTGATCGCCGACGACCGGAACATGTATCTGTTCTTCGCCGGTGACAACGGCAAGATCTACCGGGCGAGCATGCCGATCGGGAACTTCCCGGGGAACTTCGGCTCCTCGTACACGACGGTCATGAGCGACACGCCGGACAAGCTGTTCGAGGCGCCGCAGGTCTACAAGGTCCAGGGCCGGAACCAGTACCTCATGATCGTCGAGGCGAAGGGCGCGCACCAGACGCGCTACTTCCGCTCGTTCACGGCCTCCAGCCTGAGCGGTCCGTGGACCCCGCAGGCCACCGATGAAAGCCACCCCTTCGCGGGCAAGGCCAACAGCGGTGCCACCTGGACCAACGACATCAGCCACGGTGACCTGGTCCGCAGCAACCCCGACCAGACCATGACCATCGATCCCTGCAACCTGCAGTTCCTCTACCAGGGCAAGTCCCCCACAGCGGGCGGCGACTACGACCGACTCCCGTACCGGCCGGGTGTCCTCACTCTGCAGCGCTGACCTGCCCGATCCACGGTGATATGCAAGGAGAACACCTCCCCATGAAAAGCCCCACGGACGGAGGGCGCCGCGGGCGTCACCGCCGTCGCAGAGCCGCGACCGGCCTGGTGCTCGGCGTGCCGGCCGCCGTCGTGCCGTACCTCCTGTTCACCCAAGAGGACTCCCAGGCCGCGACGATCGACGCCGGTGCCTACTACAGGCTGGTCTCCGTGCGCAGCGGCAAGGTGATGGACGTCAACGCCTTCTCCACCGCCGACGGCACCCGCATCCAGCAGTGGACCGACCAGAACACCGCCAACCAGCAGTGGAAACTGCGGCCCACCGGAGACGGCTACTACCAGCTCGTGAACCGCAACAGCGGCAAGGTGCTGGGCATAGCGGGCGGCTCGACCACCCGGTCGGCTGCCGCCGAGCAGCAGACCGACAGCTCCTCCGCCTCCCAGCAATGGCGGATCGATGACGTGAGCGGTTCCGGCGCCGTCACCTTCACCTCCCGCAAGAGCGGGCAGGTCCTGGACGTCTCCGGAGGCGCCACGGCCCAGGGCGCGGCGGTCGTCCAGTATCCCGGCAGGGGCAGCACCAACCAGCAGTGGAAGCTGGCGAAGGCGACCGACAGCCGGGCGGCCGCGGCCGGACCGTATACGTGGAGGAACGCCCAGGTGGTCGGTGGCGGTTACGTCACCGGCCTGGTGTTCAACCCACGGGAGAAGGGCCTGCTGTACGCGCGCACCGACATGGGCGGCGCCTACCGCTGGGACACCGCGGCCGAGCAGTGGATACCGCTCACGGACTGGCTCGGCGAGAAGGACTGGAACCTGCTGGGCATCGACGCGCTGGCCACCGACCCCGTCGACCCCGACCGGCTCTACCTCGCGACGGGCACCTACACCAACAACTGGGCCGGCAACGGCGCGATCCTGCGCTCCACCGACCGGGGCCGCACCTTCCAGCGCACCGATCTGCCGTTCAAACTGGGCGGCAACGAGGACGGCCGCGGGGCGGGCGAACGGCTCGTGGTCGACCCCTCGGACCACCGCACCCTGCTGCTGGGCACCCGTAAGAACGGCCTGTGGCGCAGCACCGACCACGGGGTGACGTGGCGGCAGGTCTCTTCGTTCCCGGTCAAGGACGGGGCGGGCAGCGGTGCCGGCATCTCCTTCGTGACGTACGGGCCGGCCGGCAGCAACACGGTCTACGTCGGCGTCGCGGACAGGTCGGCCTCCCTCTACCGCTCCACCGACGGCGGCAGCACCTGGAAGGCCGTCCCCGGGCACCCCACCGGCCAGCTGCCCCAGCACGGTGTGGTCTCCGGTGACGGTTCGCTGTACCTGACGTACACCGACAACCTCGGACCCAACGGCGTGACGGCGGGCTCGGTGTGGAAGTACACCCCGGCAGGCGGAGCGTGGAAGAACATCTCCCCGTCCCAGGGCAGCTACGGCTTCTCCGGCCTGGCCGTCGACCCGCGCAAGCCGTCCACGGTGATGGTCACCACCCTCGGCCGCTGGTGGCCCGAGGACGAGATCTACCGCAGCACCGACGGCGGCACGACATGGAAGGCGCTGGCCGGGAAATCCGTACGGAACGCCTTCGCCGCTCCGTACATCGGCACCCACACCGGGCACTGGATGACCGCCCTGGCCATCGACCCCTTCGACTCCGGGCACGTGCTGTACGGCACCGGCAACGGCATCTGGCGCAGCAAGGATGCCGACGCCACCGACAGCGGCGGCAACAGCCACTGGACCGTGGGCGCGCGCGGCCTGGAGGAGACCGCGCTGATGGACGCGATCGCCCCGCCCGGCGGTGCCACCGTCATCACCGCCATGGGCGACCAGGGCGGCTTCCGCCACGACGACCTGACCAAGGTGCCCGCCGGGCGGATGAACAACCCGATGATGACCAACAGCAGCGACATCGACTTCGCTCAGGCCAACCCCTCGGTGATGGTCCGTGTCGGCCGTGGCGGCGCGCAGGACGGCGCCTACTCCACCAACGGCGGCAACAGTTGGACCGGCTTCCGGTCGGAGCCGGTGGCCGGCGCCGACAGTGGCCATGTCGCGCTCGCGGCGGACGGTTCGAGCATCGTGTGGACCGAGGCCGGCCAGGTCCCGTACCGCTCGACCGACAAGGGGGCGAGCTGGTCGAAGGTCGGTGGCCTGGGCACAGGCGCCGTGGTCGTCGCCGACCGCTCCTCGGCCGGGACGTTCTACTCGCTGGCCGGCGGCACGCTCTACGCCAGCACCGACGGCGGAGCGACCTTCACCGCCCGGGCCACCGGTCTCCCCGCCGACGGCCGGCTCAAGGCCGTCCCCGGCGTCGCGGGAGACCTGTGGATCGCCGGCGGTGACCAGGGGCTGCTGCACTCCACCGACGGCGGCCGCACCTTCGCCAGGCTCACCACGGTGAAGTCCGCCGCCGCCCTCGGCTTCGGCAAGGCCGCACCGGGCGCCTCGTACCAGGCCCTGTACATGATCGGCACCGTCAAGGACGTCAGCGGGGTCTTCCGCTCCACCGACAAGGGCGCCACCTGGCTCCGCGTCAACGACGACGCCCACCAGTGGGGCAACATCGGCAGCGTCGGCGTCATCACCGGCGATCCCGACACCTTCGGCCGCGTCTACGTCGGCACCAACGGACGCGGCCTCCAGTACGGCGACCCGTCCTGACCCCGACGCCAGAGCGGACGCACGTCCAACGCATGAGCTGACGCGCTGTCAGCAATGGACAGCCGTCCCTCCTGACCGATGCGACATCTCGGTCGGAGGGGCGGCTTTCTGCTGTGGAGCGGGGACGCCGGCGGTGGGCGGGTTGGTGGTCATGGTGCTCCTTCCCGATCGGTTACGTCAGGGCGCCAACGCGCTCCGCGCCAGGTCGCGTAGCCAGACGTGTGCGGGGTCGGTGTCATAGCGCTGGTGCCATGACAGGTACACCGCGATGGGCGGCAGTTCGAACGGCAGGGGGAGCAGGGTCAGGCCGAGGGCCGTGGCTGTTGCGCGTGTTGTCGATTCGGGGGCTGTGACGAGGAGGTCGGAGTCGCGCACGAACTCGAAGGCGGTGCCTTCGGTGGGCGCGGTCGCCACCACCCGGCGGGTGAGGCCGAGCCGCCCGAGAGCGTCGTCGAGGGCATTGCCGAGCTTTCCGCGCCGCGAGACGGTGATGTGCTCGGCCGCGGCGTACTGCGCGGCGGTGACGGCCTCGGCCCGGGTGAGCGGGTGGCCCTGCCGCACGACGATGACGTGCCGGGTCTCGGCCACCCGGTCGGCGCGGATGTCGGGTGCGGTCGGGCGGTTCGCGTTCGCCTCCAGATCGATCTCGCCGCGGCGCAGCTCGGGGGTATCGGTGCTCGATTCCGCGATGAAACGCAGACGTACGCCCGGCGCCTGCTCGCGTACGGCCGCGAGAAGCGCGGGGCCACCGAGTGCGACGAGTGAATCGTGCCAGCGGAGTGTGAAGGTGCGCTCCAGCGTCGTGAGGTCGAGTGCGCGGCTCGGTGCCAGCACGCCCTGGACCTGCTGCAACAGCTCGTGCACCTGCTCCCGGACGGCGAGTGCGTACGGCGTCGGGGTCATCGTGCGCCCGGTACGCACCAGGATCTGATCCCCTGTCGTGCGCCGGATCCGGCCGAGGCTTCGGCTCATCGCGGGGGCGGTGACGCGCAGGCGCTCGGCTGCGCCGGCCACGCTGCCTTCCTCCAACAGCGCATCGAGCGCGGCGAGCAGGTTCAGATCCAATTGCATGAGAGTCATGCTAGCCGTGCTTTACATGCACTTGTGGTTAATGGTCGGCCCTTCTACCTTCGAAATGCGGGCGCGAAAGGGACACAGTCCTCGCCCAGTTCGCCTCATCACCCCCCTTTCTCAGACGGGAGCACCGCCATGCCCACATCGATGCAGAGCACCCCAAGCGCTGCAACAGCCGGTTCCGGGTCCGACGCCGACCTGCTCGCGCAGACCGCGATCGCCGTGCGCGCGGCGGCTTCGGTGCTGCGGGAGCGGTTCGGCGACGTGGTCCGCCACCGGACCCGCGAAGAGCTGATGCGCGCACTCGCCGCCAATGACGACGCGGCCCTCGGCGTCCTGCGCCCCCGCCTCACCCTCCTGCGCCCGGACGCCCGCTTTGTGGAGGACGAGCTGGCGGACGGTGCCCTGCCCCCCGGCGAGTGGTGGGTTCTGGATCCGGCCGAAGGCAACGTCAACCACCTGCACGCCCTGCCGGAGTGGGCGGTGACCGCCACGCTCGTACGCGACAACCAGCCGGTCCTCACCGCGGTGCACCTGCCGTTGGCCGGGGAGACCTACACCGCGCTCGCCGGCGCCGGCGCCCGGCTCGACGGCCGCCCGCTGCGCGTGTCCCGGACCACGGACCTCGGCTTGAGCCTCGTGGCCACGAGCCAGGCCAGGCCGGACGAGGACGAGAAGGTCGTGCGGCGCATCGGCTCCTCGATCACCGCGATGCTCTTCGACGCGCTCGTGGTGCGGACCTCCGTGCCCGCCACCCTGCACCTGCTGAACGTGGCCGCCGGCCGGATCGACGCCTTCTGGCAGTTCGCCGGGGCCCGTGCGGACCTGCTCCCCGGAGCGCTGCTCGTCGCCGAGGCCGGCGGACGGATATCCGACGCCGAGGGCCGCCCCTGGACCCCGCAGAGCGAGAGCTTCCTGGCCGCCGCGCCCGGCGTGCACACCGCAGCCGTCACCACGCTCTCCCGCTGACTGCCACGAGAACCACCACCACCGGAAGGACCACATCCGCATGACCATGATCGCTGTTCTCGGGAACGGCCGCGTCGGCGGCAGCCTCGCCCGAACCCTCACCGGGGCCGGGCACCAGGTGACCGTGGCGGACCGCTCGCCAGGCGCTGCCGCCGACGCCGCCCGCACGGCGCAGATCGTCATCAACGCCACCCCGGGCGCCGGATCGCTGGAGCGGCTCGTCGCACTGCGCGAGGAACTGCGGGGCAAGATTCTCGTGGACGTCTCCAACGCCACCGTCGACGGACCGGACGGCCTGCCGGCCGACCTGCTCTACCCCGGCTCAAGCCTCGCGGAGCACCTCCAAGAAGCCCTCCCTGACACGCGCGTCGTCAAGACGCTCAACACGATGCTCTACACGGTGATGACCGCGCCCGCCGCGCTGACCCGGACACCGACCGCCTTCCTCTCCGGCGAGAACCCGGAGGCCAAACAGGCCGTACGCGGGCTTCTCGCCGACCTCGGCTGGCAGCAGGAGTGGGTCACGGACCTCGGCGGGGTCGAGACCGCGCGGGCTGCCGAGGCCGCCGTCCTGTTCGTACCGCACGTGATCCGATCCGGCGGATTCGCGCCCTTCGCCATCTCGATCAGCCGCTGAAAGCCCGAGGCAACTCTTCCTGAGGGCGACCGTAGGGCGGCTGAGGCTATGGAGGTTGGAGGTCGCGCCCGGCCTGGGCAACCGCGAGCTGGTCCGCTCCTGCGCACCTGGTCAAACAGCTGCCGCCAGGCCCCCGCTATGGTCCCCACCACGACATGTGGGAGCGTGAGCAGGTGAGTGAGACGACGGTGAAGACCCTGCAATACCGCTCTGACGGGCCGGAAGACGCACCTTGTCTGGTTTTGGGGGCGGCGCTCGGGACGACCTGGCACATGTGGGATCGCCAGGTACCCGAGCTGACCCGCCACTGGCGCGTCGTCCGGTTCGATCTGCCCGGGCATGGCGGCTCGCCCGCGTATCCGGCGTCCTCCGTCGCCGAGCTGGCCGACCGACTGGTGGCCACGCTCGATGTGCTGGGGGTGGAACGTTTCGGGTATGTGGGGTGTTCCATCGGTGGTGCCATCGGTGCGCAGCTGGCGCTCACCCGGCCGCAGCGGGTCACCTCGCTCGCGCTCGTGTCCTCCTCGCCGCGGTACGGAACCGCGGACGCCTGGCGGCAGCGGGGTGTGGTGATCCGTACGAACGGGCTGGACCCGATCGCCCGCACCTCGCCCGAGCGCTGGTTCACCCCGGGCTTCGCGGGGGCCCAGCCCGCCATCGTCGAGTGGGCCGTCCAGATGGTGCGCACCACCGACCCGGGCTGCTACATCGCCGCCTGTGAGGCGATGGCCGCCTTCGACGTCCGCTCCTCGCTCCAGCGGATCGGCGTGCCCACCCTCGTCGTCGTCGGTTCCGAGGACCAGGTCACCCCGACCACCGATGCCCGCACCCTGGTGGCGGGCATTCCGGACGCGAGTCTCGCGCTGGTTCCCGGTACGTCCCACCTGGCGCCCGTCGAGCAGCCCGCCGCCGTCACCGAGCTGCTCATCCGGCATTTCACGGCCGCCTGGCACGACAAGCCGGGTGCCACCGGGCAGACGGCGATCGGCGCCGCCGCGCCCAAGCCGGTGCCGGCGGCCGTGCCGCCGCCTCCGCCCATGACGCCAGCGGCGATCGAGTCCGGGCTCAGGCAGCCGGAGGCGGTGCGGGGCGGCGCGTACGAGCAGGGGATCAAGGTCCGGCGCGAAGTGCTCGGCGACGCGCACGTGGACCGGGTGGAGGAGACGACGGATGACTTCACCGGGGACTTCCAGGAGTTCATCACCCGGTACGGGTGGGGTGAGGTGTGGACGCGCCCCGGGCTGGACCGGCGTACGCGCAGCATCATCACGCTCACGGCGCTGGTCGCCGGCGGTCATCAGGACGAGCTGGCGCTGCACACCCGCGCCGCGCTGCGCAACGGGCTGACGCCCACGGAGATCAAGGAAGTGCTGCTGCACACGGCGGTGTACTGCGGTGTGCCTGCCGCGAACGCGGCCTTCGCCGTGGCGCAGCGTGTCATACGGGAGGAGACCACCCCGGAGGGGTGACGGCCGGCGCCCGCCTCCCGCTGCGGCCCTCCAAGGGCTCCGCGCGGCAAGATGGGAAGCATGGAACTCACGAAGAAGACCCATGCCTGCGTCCGGCTGGAGAAGGACGGGCAGGTGCTCGTCATCGATCCCGGTGTCTTCAGCGAGCGGGACGCGGCGGTCGGCGCCGACGCCATCCTGGTCACCCACGAGCACATGGACCACTTCGACGAGGAGCGGCTGCGCGCGGGCATGGAGGCCAACCGCGGCGCCGAGATCTGGACCCTGGCCGCCGTCGCCGAGCAGATCTCCGCGGCCTTTCCGGGGCGGGTGCACACGGTCGGCGAGGGGGACACGTTCACCGCGGCCGGTTTCGACGTGGAGGTGCACGGGCAGATGCACGCCGTCATTCACCCGGACATTCCGTGCATCACGAATGTCGGCTACCTGATCACCACCGAGGACGACGGCGGCACCGTCTTCCATCCGGGTGACGCGCTGACCGTCCCCCAGGGGCGTACGGTCGACACGCTGCTGCTGCCGGTGCACGCGCCCTGGAACAAGGTCGCCGAGGTCATCGACTACGTCCGCGAGGTCCGGCCGCGCCGCGCCA
The DNA here is from genome assembly GCF_001279365.1 of Streptomyces sp. NRRL F-5755. Classification (NCBI taxonomy): domain Bacteria; kingdom Bacillati; phylum Actinomycetota; class Actinomycetes; order Kitasatosporales; family Streptomycetaceae; genus Streptomyces; species Streptomyces sp. NRRL F-5755. The sequence goes on from NZ_LGCW01000114.1 coordinate 72,372, forward strand.
TCGACGTGCACGACAGCCTGCTCCAGGACCACGCCCGCCCGGTCTACGACGGCATGATCGACAAGCTGGGCGGCACCGACCACGGCCGCCTCGCACCCGGTGAGCGCACCGCGCTGAACTGAGATACGGTGCCCGCCCCCGGCCGCGCCGGGCACGGACCCCGACTGTCACACCCCCGCTGTAGGTTTACGGACATGCGCATCGCGACCTGGAACGTCAATTCGATCACCGCCCGCCTCCCGAGGCTGCTGGCCTGGCTGGAGAACACCGGCACGGACGTGCTGTGCGTCCAGGAGACCAAGTGCTCGGCCGAGCAGTTCCCGTACGACCAGCTGCGCGAGCTGGGCTACGAGGCCGCCGTGAACGCCACCGGCCGGTGGAACGGCGTCGCGCTGCTGTCCAAGGTGGGTCTGGAGGATGTCACTCCCGGTCTGGCCGACGGCCCGGAGTACGAAGGGGTGCAGGAGCCCCGTGCCGTCTCCGCGACCTGCGGCCCGGTCCGCGTCTGGTCGGTGTACGTGCCCAACGGCCGCGAGATCGACCACGCCCACTTCGCCTACAAGCTCCAGTGGTTCGAGGCGCTGAAAGCGGCCGTCGCCGAGGACGCGGCCGGTCCCCGGCCCTTCGCGGTCCTCGGCGACTTCAATGTGGCGCCGACCGATGACGACGTGTGGGACACCTCCGTCTTCGAGGGCATGACGCATGTGACGCCCGCCGAGCGGGCCGCCCTGGCCTCTTTGCGCGAGGCCGGCCTGTCGGACGTGGTGCCGCGCCCCCTGAAGTACGACAAGCCGTTCACGTACTGGGACTACCGCCAGCTCTGCTTCCCGAAGAACAAGGGCATGCGCATCGACCTGGTCTACGGAAACGAGCCGTTCTCCAAGGCCGTATCGGACGCCTATGTGGACCGCGAGGAGCGCAAGGGCAAGGGCGCCTCGGACCACGCACCGGTGGTGGTGGATCTGGACGTCTGAGCCGGCGGAAGGGCCCGCCCCCGTCAACGCCCGCCCGGCACCAGCGCCCGCAGGTGCACCGACTCCCCGAGCGCCCGCATGCCCGCGTCGCCGGGGTGCAGATGGTCGCCGCTGTCGTACGCGGGCAGCAGCCGCTGCGGGTGCCGCGGGTCGCGGAGCACCGCGTCGAAGTCCAGTACGGCGTCGAAACCCGCGCCGCGCGCCCGGAGGGCGGCGTTCACGGCGGCGCGCCGTTCCTCGACGGCCGCCGTGCAGTCCGGGAAGCCGCCGCACGGCGCGATGGTCGCGGCCACCACCCGTAGCCCGCGCTCGTGTGCGCGCCGGGCGAGGGACCGCAGTCCCGCCACGACCTCGTGCGCCGGAGTGCCGGTCCGTAGGTCGTTGACGCCTTCGAAGACCACGACCGTACGGACCGAGGGCCGCGCCAGCACGTCCCGCTCCAGCCGGTGCTGCGCGCTGACCCCGCTGACGTCGGCGCTGACGCCGTCACCCGGGTAGCGGTCGGTGACAACCCGGTTTCCCGCGATGCCGCTGTTGACCACGCCGTAGCGGGGGAGTGCGTGCTGGGCCTGGAAGCGGCGGGCCAGTACGTCCGGCCAGCGCCGGTTGGCGCCCGCCGTCGAGCCCTGGCCGTCGGTGATGGAGTCCCCGAGTGCCACGACCGTGCCCGGACCGCCCGCGACCTCCACCCCGGTCAGGAACGGCCAGCCGGTCAGCGTGCCGGGGTACGCCGCGGCGCCGGCGTCACCCGTACGGTCGCCGCTGCCCGGTGCGCTGACGTACGAGACCTGCTGGGACCGCCCGTGCACCGGCGCTGTCGTCACCGTGCCCGGCAGATACAGGCTGACCAGCAGGTTCCGGCCCGCAGGCACGCGTAGGCGGAGCGGATCGCTGTACGTCTCGGCGCCGGCCGGGACCCGGATGCCGCGCTGTCCGCCGAACGTCAGCGGTACGGGTGTGCGGGCGGCTCCCGCGCCGCCGCCCGCGCCCTGCACGGCCACGCTCGCCGCCCCGAAGTCCACCGGCGCCGCCGCGAAGGTGTTCGCCAGCCGGACCCGTACGCGCGGCCCGCCCGCGCCGCTGTGCACGACCAGCCGCAGCGTCCGGCCGCCCCACGGCCCGGCCTTCGCGTACCCTCCCGTGCTCGCGCCCCAACTGCCCGTCCAGCCGGCGCCGTTGTCGCGCACCGTCGCCGCGAACACGTGAAGATCGGCGCCCGGACCCGGGTCCCGGGGCAGTACGACGGCGGCCACCTCGCGCCCGCGCACCACCGGCACGCTCACCGCGTACAGCCGCGCCCGCTCCGCCCGTTGGCCGCCCGGTATGTTGATGTGCGGCAGCGCGACCGCCTTGGTACTCAGCGGGCCCGTACGCCAGTCCGGCGCGGTCAGCCGGTACGTGCTGCGCGAACCGTCCCGGTAGCGGACCGTGCCGGTGCCGCTCACCGTGCCGCCCGTCGCCGCGACCAGCAGCGTCACCGCGTCACCGCGCCCGCGCAGCCGTACGGCCTGGCCGTCGGCCCGTACGTTGTCCGGCCGGCCCGCGGCGGTGCGCGGCCACCGCGGCCGGGCCGCGTCGAGGGTCAGCATCCGGCCCGGCGTCCAGCCCGCCGCGGCGAGGTCCCGCGCGGACAGTGAGTTGCCCGCGCCGTCGAAGTCCGCCGACGCCGGGCCGCCCGGCTCGCTGACCGCCCGGTTGTCGAAGAGGCGCTCCAACGGCACCGGTTCAGCGGGCCGTTGTGGCGGCGCCGCCGGGGCGGCCGTGGTGCTCAGGGCGAGGGAGAGGGCCGGGGCGAGTATCGCGCCCCACAGTCGTACGCGCATACGGGCAGTCCTTCCGCGGGTGCCGGGAACGGGTACGGGACCGGCCGGAACCGGTGGCCGGGCGCGCCGATCCGGCCACCGGCCTGCCGCGCGCCTGTGGCGGGCGCCCCGGCCCGGGTGGGACGCTACGCCCATGAACATGTCTTTCCTGGACAAGTGGCGCAAGCGGCCGGAAGCGAGCCCCGCTGTGGTGGACGACCCCGAAGGCGCGGCCCAGCTCCTGGCGGAATGCGAGCTGCTGCGTGCCCAGGCCCAGACCGAAGGCGTGGAACTGGACGATTCGGTGCACTCGTTGGAGGCGCTGGACCAGCTGCGCCCCGCCTGGCGCGACGACCCCGAGGTGGTGACCTGGCTCGGCAACGACGCGGGCTTCTACCTGGGCACGGTGCTGGTGCGCACGGTGCCCGGCGCCAGCTGGAAGGTGTGGCCGGGCGGCGAGCCGGTGGTCCGGCTGGCGTCCGGCCGGGAGGTGGACGTGGTGACCGCGGGCCGGGACTGGGCGGCCACCGGAGCGCCCGAACTCTGCCAGCTCTACGCGGAGGCCGCGGAGAGCTGAGAGCCCGGGCCGCCGGAACACGGACGCCGGCCCCGGCGCGACCGTCCGAAGCCCGTCCGCCTGAAGTCCGGCCGCCCGGCCCCGGCTACACGAACCCGATGTCGTACGCGAGCCGCCACCGGTCGGCCCGTACGACGATGTCCGAGGTCTCCACGGCCCGCCCGTCCGCGTCGAAGTGGGTGCGCTCCACGACCGTGACGCACTGCCCGGGGGAGCAGCCCAGCGTCTCCGCCTCGGCGCTGGAAGCGGGCCGCGAGCCCACCCGCTCCTCGGCGCGCACCACCCGGATGCCGATGGCCGCCATGCGCCCTCGTACGCCCCGACGCGCGTAGGGTCCGCACTCCGGGAAGACCACGTCCGTGCCCTCGGTGATGGCGAGCGGCTCCCAGCTCGTGGCGAGTTGCACCGGCTGCCGGTTGGCGAGGTATTCGTACACCGACCGGATGACGCCGGTGCCCGGCACGATGCACAGCCGCCGCGCCACCCGGTCCGACGCCGCGGCCGTCGTCGAGGACGCCTCCCAGGTCAGCGGCGCGCCGTCGGGCGAGCCCTCCAGCGCGATGCGGGCGGCGAACGGGGAGTCCACGGCGCCCGTGGAGCGCAGCAGGGTGCCTATCGGCGCCCGGTCGGTCACGAAGACCCCGCGCCCGAACTGGCCCTCCGCATAGCCGGCGGCCTTCAGGACGCGGACCGCCCGGTCCACCGTCTGGTCGCTGGCCTCGTACGCCCGCTTCAGCTCGGAGCGGGACGGGATGCGCGCACCGACGGGCAGCGCGCCCTCGTCGATCTGGCGGCGCAGGTCGTCGGCGATGCGCTGGAAGACAGGCCGGTTGTCACCCATGCCCCACAGGCTAGGTACGCAGGCAGGCTCTGTGTACCTAGGGAAGCGCGGTGCGCCAGTGGCCCGCCCGGCCGTTCCGTGCCCGGCGCTCCCGGCGGTTCCGTACCCGGCACGCGTGGGCATTTTCTCCGGTAATCGGGGATTGTCGTGGCATCTGTGCGTGTCAGCGGAGAAGGCCCGGTTTCGTGCGGGTAGGTTGCGGTGTCCTGGCTGGACGGATGAGAGTGAGCAGGGCTGCACATGGCCGGTGATGCGCTGATCGAGCTGCGCGGGGTCAACAAGCACTACGGGAAACTGCATGTCCTCCAGGACATCGATCTCACCGTCGGCCGCGGCGAGGTGGTGGTCGTCATCGGGCCCTCCGGCTCCGGCAAGTCCACCCTGTGCCGCACCATCAACCGCCTCGAACCGATCGAGTCCGGCACCATCACCCTGGACGGCCACCCGCTCCCCGAGGAGGGGCGGGAACTGGCCAGGCTGCGCGCCGAAGTCGGCATGGTCTTCCAGTCCTTCAACCTGTTCGCGCACAAGAGCGTGCTGGCCAACGTGATGCTCGCGCCGGTCAAGGTCCGGGGGCGCAAGAAGGAGGAGGCCGAGCAGCGGGCCCGCCAACTCCTGGAGCGGGTGGGACTTGCGGCGCACGCCGACAAGTACCCGGCGCAGCTCTCCGGCGGCCAGCAGCAGCGGGTGGCCATCGCCCGCGCGCTCGCCATGGAGCCGCAGGCGCTGCTCTTCGACGAGCCGACCTCCGCCCTCGACCCGGAGATGATCAACGAGGTGCTGGAGGTCATGCAGCAGCTCGCGCAGGAGGGCATGACGATGGTCGTCGTCACCCATGAGATGGGCTTCGCGCGCTCGGCCGCCAACCGCGTCGTCTTCATGGCCGACGGCCGGATCGTCGAGGACCGCACGCCGGAGGAGTTCTTCACCGCGCCCGAGAGCGACCGCGCCAGGGACTTCCTCTCCAAGATCCTCAAGCACTGACCGGGGGCGCCGCCATGCACCAGACCCGAACCGCCCTCGCGGCGCTCGTGCTGACCGCCGTCGCGCTGCTGGCCGCCGCCTGCGGCAAGTCCGGCAGCCCGCCCGTCAAAGGCCCCAAGGGCAGCCAGCTGCCCCGTTACACGATCGCCACGGGCTTCCGGTTGCCCGGCTCGGCGACCTGGGAGAAGGCCAGGAGCCGCGGCCGTCTGGTGGTCGGCGCCAAGGAGGACCAGCCGTACATGGGCGAGCGCGACCCGGCCTCTGGCACGTACACCGGCTTCGACATCGAGATCGCCAAGATGCTGTCCGCCTCACTCGGCTTCGACCCGAAGACCATCCAGTTCAAGACGATCTCCTCCGCCAACCGCGAGACCGCCTTGCAGAACGGCCAGATCGACTACTACGTCGGCACCTACACCATCAACGCCAAGCGCAAGCAGCAGGTGGGCTTCGCCGGGCCGTACTACATGGCGGGGCAGGGCCTGCTCGTGCGCAAGGACCAGAAGGGCATCGACGGGCCGCGGGACCTGGCGGGCAGGAAGGTCTGCTCGGCGGCCGGTTCCACGCCGTACCAGCGCATCCGGTCCGACTACCCGAAGGCCGACCTGGTCGCCTACGACACGTACTCGGTGTGCGTCGACAACCTGCTCACCTATCAGGTCGATGCCGTCACGACCGACGACGCGATTCTCATGGGCTACGCCGCGAAGGTGCCCGACGAGCTGAAGCTGGCCGGCAAGCCGTTCTCCCAGGAGCCGTACGGCATCGGCGTGCCGCGCGGGGACACCGCGCTGCGCTTCGCGCTGGACGACGCCCTCGCCGCGCACGAGAAGAACGGCGACTGGAAGAAGGCGTACGACGCGACGCTGGGCCTGTCCGGCGTCCCCGCTCCGAAGCCGCCCGCCATCGACCGCTACCCGGCGAGCTGAGGACGGACCGCCCATGAATGTGCTCCTGGACAACTTCTCCCGCTACGGGGAGGGCCTGCTCGGCACCGTCGAACTGACCGTCTTCGCCTCGCTGCTGGCGCTCGCCGTGGGCGTGGTGATGGCGGCGTTCCGGGTGGCGCCGGTCGGCTCGCTGCGGGTGTTCGGCACCGTGTGGGTGATGGTGCTGCGCAACACCCCGTTGACGCTGCTGTTCTTCGCGGTGCTGCTCGGCCTGCCGCGCTTCGGCGTCGTGCTGCCCTTCAAGGTCTTCGCCGTACTGGCGCTGGGCTGCTACACCTCCGCCTTCATCTGCGAGGCGGTGCGCTCCGGCATCAACACCGTTCCGGTGGGGCAGGGCGAGGCGGCCCGCAGCCTGGGCATGACCTTCTCGCAGACGCTGGGCGACGTGGTGCTGCCGCAGGCGTTCCGTACCGTCATCCCGCCCGTCGGCTCCACGCTCATCGCGCTCGCCAAGAACTCCGCGATCGCCGGCTCCTTCAGCGTCGTCGAACTCCTCGGCACCTACAAGACGCTCAACGAACTGGGCTACAGCATCGTCTGGACCTTCGTGTGGATCGCCGTCGGCTATCTGATCGTGACCCTGACCATCAGCGCGCTGTTCAACGTGCTGGAAAAGCGCTGGGGGGTTCCCCGATGACCACCACCGCCCTCTACGACGTCCCCGGGCCGCAGACCCGGCGCCGACACCGGATCTACGGGGTGGTGGCGACCGTGGTGATCCTCGCCCTCCTCGCCTGGGCCGTGTATCTGCTCATCGACACCGGCCAGTTCAGCGCGCGCAAGTGGACGCCGTTCGCGTACCAGGGCATCCAGGAGCTGCTGCTCGAAGGGCTGGGCAACACGCTCAAGGCGTTCGCGATCGCGGCGGTGCTCTCCCTCGTCCTGGGCGCGGTGCTCGCCGCCGGACGGCTCTCGGACCATGCGCCGGTCCGCTGGGTGAGCACGCTGCTGGTGGAGTTCTTCCGGGCGATGCCCGTACTGGTCATGATCTTCTTCATCTACGTGGCGCTCAAGGCCGAGCCGCTGTACGCGCTGGTCGCCGGGCTGACGCTGTACAACGGCTCGGTGCTGGCCGAGGTGTTCCGGGCCGGCGTCCACTCGGTCGACCGCGGGCAGCGGGAGGCCGCGTACGCGCTGGGCATGCGCAAGACGCAGGTCATGACGCATGTGCTGGTGCCGCAGGCGGTCCGCGCCATGCTGCCCACGATCATCAGCCAGCTGGTGGTCGCCCTGAAGGACACCTCGCTCGGCTTCCTGATCACCTACGAGGAGTTCCTGCACGCCGGCAAGCTGATCGCCTCCAACCTGGACTACGACCTGCCGTTCATCCCGGTCGTCCTGATCATCTCGCCGATCTACATCGGCATGTGCATGCTGCTGTCGTGGTGCGCGTACCGGGTCGCCAAACGGCAGCGCAAGAGCCTGAAGACGGAGGCGGTGGACGTCAACGCGCCGGAGCCGGGGACGCTGCTGCCGGGGGCGGGGCAACAGCACTGACGCCCCCGGCCACCGCTCAGTCGCGTACCGGCACCGACAGCCACGACGGGTCGTCGGCGGGCGAGGAGAACGTGAGCTTCGCGCCGGACGGGTTGTGCTCGATGTAGAGCGGGTCCACGGAGTCCACGACCACCGCCAGCCGGTGGCCCGCCGGGACGTCGTACGCCGTCGAGAACAGCTCCAGGTCCACGCCGAACGGCTTGCCCGGAGCCTTGCCGTGGAACGTGAACGGCGCGTGCGAGACCAGCTTGCCGACACCGAGCGGCCCGACGTCGTACAGGTAGGCGATGCCGGTGCCGCTCTCCGCGGTGCTGGTCACGGTGGTGTGCAGCTTCGCCGTACCGCGTACGTGCTGGGCCGAGGTGTAGCGCTCGGACTGCCACACGGCCGCGACCGAGCGCGGCAGCAGCGGGATCGAGGCCATCGGCGGCAGCTTGAGGAACTGGTCCAGGATGCTGGACAGGAAGACGATGCCGCCGTTGGCACCGGAGTCCCAGTTGGTGGCGATCCGCTGCGTACCGTTCAGCGCGATCCTGCGGTGTCCGGAGGGTACGTCCTTCCAGCTCTGGTAGCCCTCGTAGGCGCCCGTGGAGCGGGACTTCAGCTGGACCGGCGCCTCCCGGTTCACTCCGTTGTCGGCGCCCTTGAGGTAGTGGTCGAACCAGCGCTTCGTGTGGTCCCAGGTGTCGTTGGGCAGGCCGAGCAGGCCCAGGCCCTCGGCGGTGGCGTGGTCACCGGGCCGGAACTCCAGCCGCTTGGGCCCCTTGAGCTTCTCGTAGAAGTCCGCGTACTGGTTGGGCGGGAAGAGCGAGTCGCCCCAGGCGTTGCCCAGCATGATGGCCGCGCCGTTGGCGTTGATCCGGTCGAGGTAGGTGACCGGGGACCGCTTGGCGCCCCACTTGAGCATGTCGCCTTCCTTGGCCAAATTGGAGGCCAGGAAGTCCTTGAGGATGGTCTTCAACTCCGGGCTGGGGCGCCCGGTGAGCGCACCGGCACCGCCCAGCAGGGCGGCCGCCTGCTGATGCTGGGTGCGCCCGCTGTAGATCGAGTCGATCAGGTCGGCCCAGCCGCTCAGTGCCGCGACCGCCTTGATCCGCTTGTCGAAGGCCGAGGCCAGCAGACTGATCCCGGCCCCGTACGACACCCCGCCCATGCCCACCTTGCCGGGGTCGGCCGGGGTATGGGCGAGCGCCCAGTCGATGACCTTGGAGGCGTCGGCGATGTCCGGGGGACCGGCCGTCTCGATCTGCCCGCCGGACTGCCAGAAGCCGCGGGAGTTGTAGCCGACCACCACGTACCCGGCGTCGGCGAGCTTCTTGGCCTGCACGACGTACTCGATCTGCGGCATGCCCCAGCTGGTGGGCAGCACGATCAGCGGGTAGCGGCGGCCGGGCGCGGCGTCGCCCGGCGTGAAGACATTGGCCTTCAGGGTGATGCCGCCGTCGCCCTGGATGTCGACGAACTTCACGTCGGGGAACCGCGCCGCGAGGTCCCGTGGTGCCGTGGCGCCGCTCCGCGCGCCGGCCGTGGGCGGGGGCGCCGCGGAGTTCGCGGCGGGGGCGCCCGCGAGGGTGGAGGTGGCGAGCACGGCCGCGGAGACGGTGCCGACGGCGGTGCGCAGCGTGGGGCGTGAGGGCGACATCTACTGCTCCAGGTGCTTCAGGAGGGGGGCTGAAGTGACTGGAGAGTAAGGTGCCGCTCTTACCGGAGGTAACCCGTCGGTAGGTTACGGATGGGTAACGTGGAGATGTCCGGGTGCGGGGCGGTGCGCCCGGCCGGCGGGCCGGGCGCATGCCGTGCTCACAGGCCCAGGTCCGGGCCGAACACCTCGTAGTGGATGTCCGCCGCCGGTACGCCCGCCTCCAGGAGCTGGGCGCGGGCGGCCTTCATGAACGGCACCGGGCCGCAGAGGTAGGCGATGGTGCCGGCCGGGATCTCCACCCGGCTCAGGTCGATCAGGCCCTCGTGGAAGGTGATCGCCTCGCCGGCGCCCTCGCCGGCCCCGCCGTCCTCCGGCTGCTCGTACCAGACCTCCGCCGTGGCGTTGTCCAGCTTCTCCGTCAGCTGCCGCAGTTCGGCACGGAAGGCGTGGGTGTACGGGGAGCGGTCGGCGTGCACGGAGACGACGCGCCGGGCGGAGCCGTCGGCGGCGAGCCGGGACAGCATGCCGATCATGGGTGTGCAGCCGATGCCCGCCGAGGCGAACAGCAGCGGGCGGTCGCCCTCGTCCAGCACCACGTCGCCGAACGGCGCGCTCACGCGCAGGACCTCGCCGCCCTGCACGTGGTCGTGCAGGTAGTTGGAGACCTCGCCCGCGGGCGAGCCCGCCGCGTCGCCGGTGACCCGCTTCACGGAGAACTGCAGACCGGCGTCCGGCCGGCCCGACAGGCTGTACTGCCGGATCTGGCGGGCGCCGTCGGGCAGCTCGACCTGTACGGAGACGTACTGGCCGGGCCGGGACGCCGGGAGCGGGCCCCCGTCCACCGGCTGTACGACAAAGGTGGCCACGTCGTCGGTCTCCTGGAGCCGGCCGGTCACGCGGTACTCGCGCCACACGTCGCCGCCGGGCGTCCCCGCCGCCGCGTACAGCCGCTCCTCCAGCGCGATGAGGGCGTTCGCCATCAGCCAGTACACCTCGTCCCAGGCCGCCGCCACCTCTTCGGTGACCGCGTCGCCGAGCACCTCGGCGATGGCCGCGAACAGGTGCTCGCGCACGATCGGGTACTGGTCGGCGCGCACGCCGAGCGAGGCGTGCTTGTGCGCGATGCGCTCCAGCATCGCGTCGGGGCGCTCGTCCGGGTGCTCCACGAGGTACGTCGCGAAGGTGGCGATGGAGCCCGCGAGCGCCTGGCGCTGGCTGCCGTTGGCCTGGTTGCCGCGGTTGAACAGGTCGCGCAGCAGCTCGGGGTGGGCGGCGAACATCTTGTCGTAGAAGAGCGGGGTGATCTCGCCGATGGCCGACCCGACGGCGGGGAGGGTGGCGCGGACGGTCTCGGCGGACGTGGTCGACAGCATCGGATGCTCCGGTTCGTGTTCTTGAGATGTGCTGATCTTGAGTTGTGCCGGCACGGTGGCCGGGCGGTGCGACGCCGCGGTGAAAACTGGCATCTTAGATTCGTATTTCACTGCGAGCGTACGAGCGGGGGTGGCGGCGCAATAGGGCCGTTCAGCCCTCCGGCCGGGGCGACAGGCTCAGCAGCAGCGGGCCGGTCGGGGTATCCACCAGGTCCTCGATGGACAGCGGGTCGAGCGCGGCGAAGAACGCCTCCTGCGCGGCGCGCAGCGCGCCGCGCAGCCGGCAGGCCGCGCGCAGGGGACAGGGCGGATCGTCCTCGCAGCCCACCACGTCGCCGACCCCCTCCAGCTCGCGGACCAGGCGCCCGAGGGAGCCGGTGCGGCCCGCGGCGGTCAGCGACAGCCCGCCGTTGCGGCCCCGCCGGGCCTCCACGACGCCGAGGTGCTGCAGTCTGCTCACCACCTTGGCGGCGTGGGTGTACGGCACCTGGACCGCACCGGCCACCTCCCGGGTGGTCGGCGCGTCCTCCCGGTCGCCGAGGACCGCCAGCCGCATGGCGATGCGGAGCGCGATGTCGGTGCTCTTCGTCAGGCGCACACGCACACCGTACTGAATTGGAGTATGTGATGCCAATTTGGATGGGGCGGGCGGGGGCGGGCGTACCGGACAAGGCGGACGGGTTCGGACGGTCAGGGGGAACCGCCCGCGCGGCTCCGTGTGCCACGGGGTACGCGTCGACTCATGGTGACCGGCGTCGAATGGGCCGCGTTCTTCCCGGCGGCCGTCCTCCTGGCCGCCACACCCGGGGCCAACCAACTACTGGCACTCCGCAACGGCCTGCGGCACGGTCCACGGGCGGCCGTCGGCGCCTCACTGGGCCGGTTCGGCGCGTTCGCGCTGATGGTGGCGGCGGTGGTGGCCGGACTGGGAGCGCTGCTGACCGCGTCCGAAGCGGCGTTCAGCGTCGTCAAATGGGGTGGCGTGGCGTATCTGGCCTGGCTGGGCGTACGGACGGTGGCCACGGCGGGCCGGCCGGCGGGTGAGGAGGGGCCGGGAAGCCGGAACGGCGACGCGGGCCCGCCGGGCCGCCAACTCTCCGTATCCGCAATCCGCTTGGCCCGCCAGGAGTTCATCGTGGCCGCGGCCAATCCGAAAGCCCTGATCCTCTTCACCGTCTTCCTCCCGCAATTCCTCTCCCGCGACGCCGCACACGTCGTCCTCCCGCTGTGCGCCCTGGGAGCGGCCTACATCGCCGTGGAATTCTGCTGCGCCTGCGGCTACGCCGCCCTGGGCGGACGGCTGAAGGCCCTCGGCATCACCCGGCGGGTGCGACGGCGGCTGGACGCGGCGACGGGGGCCGGGATGCTGGGGCTGGCGGGGTGGTTGGCGACGGAGGAGCGGTGAAGGCGGGGCGCACTGGCCAAAGTTGCCTCGGATCTCCGCTGTGACCAGCGGAGATGTGATCTGGTTAAATCCGCTGTTGCTAGGGTTTGCCCGATCACCAGCGGGGGGCACACGGTTTCCGTCGGTTCGGGGGAAACAGTGTCCCCTGGGCGCTCTCCGGCTGGTCAGTGTGTTGCCAGGAGGGCACATGACTTTTTCCCCGATATCGAGACGGTCCGGACGGCTGCTGAGCACGGCGGTGGCGGTCGGCCTGGCGGTCACCGCGGGCCCGCTCGCCGTCCCCGCCTCCGCGGCCGCTCCGGCGGCCCCCGCGGCCTTCGCCGCCCCCGCCGCCCCGGTGGGCAAGCTCGCGCCGGGCTCCCGGATCGTGAGCGCGGGCACCACCGGGTACCTCTCCGCGGACCCGCAGGGCAAGGTGGTGTGGACGCGTTACGCGGACGGCAGCACCACGCAACTGGCCCAGGACAAGGCCGATTACGGGTTCGGGACGGAGCACGGCACGGCGTCCGACGTCGTCGCGCTCGGCGACGACCCGGTCATGGGCGCCTCCAAGAAGATCACCCTGCGCGACATGGCCACGGGGAAGTCCACGTTCATCGACCTCACCACGTACGGCTACCACTACATGGGCACCGTGGGCTCCTCGGTGTTCGCGTACAAGCGGGTCGGCAAGGACGAGAAGGACGAGGAGGTGCACCTGCTCGCCGCCGAGGGCGAGAAGGTGACCGACCGGGTGGTCACCGGCTTGCCCGGTCACTCGAACGACTTCCACCTGGAAGCGGGAGGCTCCGGTAAGGCCGTGGTCCGCTGCGGGCGGGGATACGGTGAGTTCTTCGACTACGTCGTGGTCGACCTGGCCACGGCCAAGGTTGTCACCGGCCGGAGCCTGGCGAGCGGTTACACCGCCGGTGCCGCCGTGTCCGCCAAGCACCTCGCGGTGAGCGGCTCGGTGCTCGACCCCCGCGCCGAACTGGAAACGGTGGAGCTGGCCGGTGACGGCGACGGCAAGCGGTGGAGCACCGCGCTCAAGGGCATGGTGATCCCGGACGTCGGTCTGGTCGGCGACTGGGCGGTCTACGGGGAGAAGCAGAAGACCACCGAGTACTCCCGGGACCCCTCCGTACGCGCCATGCCGGTCGGCGGCGGCACCGACCGCAAGGTGCTCGACCATTTCGAAAGCCTCACTCCCACGCCGGACGGCGCCCTGCTGATGACGGGCGGCACCGCGGAACAGGGCGAGGGCCTGTACCGGATCTCCGCGGGGGCCGACGGCGCGCCGGTCGCGCAGCTGGTCGCGAGCACCGGTGAGCCGACGAAGGTCACGCTCACCGACGCGCAGGTACCGGCGGTGGCCGACCTGTCCAAGGGCCACTGGAAGCCGCGCTGGCAGCTGTCCCGCCGCAACGTCGAGGTCACCATCACCCTGCGGCACCAGGCGTCCGGCGCCGAGCACGAGTTCACCGTGCGCCCCGGCGACGCGGGCCCGGGCCACAGCGGCCCCGGCTGGGTCGACTTCGACTGGGACGGCGTGTTCGGCGACTGGTCGGACAAGCCGGCCGCGCCCAACGGCGACTACACCTGGAAGTTCAGCGCCAAGCCGCTCAACAACCTGGGGCCGGTCCTGGAGAAGAGCGGCACGTTCAAGGTGACGCGCAGGCCCGCCCCGCACGACTACACCGACAACGGCACGCCGGACCTGCTGCTCCGCGGATCGAGCACGCTCTCGGTCATGGACACCTTCCGTGACGACGGGAAGCTCAAGGGCACGCAGAGCAAGGAGGTCGGCACCGGCTGGGGCGACTACAACCAGGTCACCGCCGTCGGCGATGTGGCCGGCGCGTCGGCCGGCGACATCGTGGTGCGGGACAAGGACGGGGTGCTGTGGCTGTACCTGGGCAAGGGTGACGGCACCTTCAGCGACCGCGCGAAGATCGGCGCGGGCTGGGAGATGTACGACCGGATCACGGGCGGCGGGGACATCGACGGCGACGGCCGCGGCGACCTGCTGGCCCGCGACTCCGCCGGTGTGCTCTGGTTCTACAAGGGCACGGGTGACTGGCGGGCGCCGTTCGCGCCGCGGGTCAAGGCCGGTACCGGCTGGAACATGTACAACGAGATCACCTCGGTCGGCGATGTGGCCGGCGGCCCCGGCGGCGACCTGGTGGCCCGCGATCCGGACGGTGTCCTGTGGCTGTACCTGGGGTACGGCAACGGTACGTTCGCGGACCGGGTGAAGATCGGCGCGGGCTGGGACGCCTACCCCCAGATGGTCGGCATCGGTGACGCGAACGCCGACGGCAGGGCCGACCTCTTCGTCACCACGAAGGACCGTACGACGTACGTCTACCACGGCACCGGTGACTGGCGGGCGCCGTTCGCCCCGCGTGAGACCACCGGCATCGAGCTGTGGAGCTGGGACACGCTGTCCTGAAAACCGGGGGTGGGCCCGGCGCGGACCGGTTCCACCCCCCGGTCTCCGGCCCGGACGGCCTACTTCCTCCGCCGCTCCCGCCACTCGCTCATCACGCGCTCCACCATCACGCGCTCCCTGGGGCGTGGGGTCGGCCGGTCGCCCGGGCCCCGGCACGCCGGAGCCGTTGGTAGCAGGACCACCACTCGGGGGTGACGGCGGGGCTTTGTGGTGGGGAGGCGTTCGGATACGGCGGGCCGTCGCGTAGAACGGGTGCTGCTGCACGGGGGCCGGACCGGACGAAGGGGCTGAACGATGGCCGCAGGACGCGCGTGGTGGCGGACCGTGGAGACCGAGCGGGGGCGGGTGTGCGGCGAACCGGCGCCGGTGGGGGAGGGGGGCGTGGACGCGCCGCCGGTGGCCGCCTTCCGCGGCATCCCGTACGCGGCCTCGCCGGTCGGAGCGCTGCGTTTCGCGCCGCCGCGCCCGCACGAGGGCTGGTCCGGTGTCCGTGACGCGGCGCGTCCGGGGCCTGCCGTACCGCAGGGGCCGTCCCGCCTGGAGTGCGTCATGGGGCGCCGGGCCGTCGACTGGCGCGAGGACGGCTGTCTGACGCTGAATGTCTGGAGCCCGGCCGGGGCGGCCGGTGCGGGGCGGCCCGTGCTGGTGTGGTTCCACGGCGGCGGCTTCTCCAGCGGCTCCGGCGGCTGGGACTGGTACGACGGGGCCCGGCTCGCCGCACTCGGCGACGTGGTCGTGGTCACCGCCAACTACCGCCTGGGGCCGCTCGGTTACCTGTATCTGCCGGAGTCCGGTGTGGGCAACCTCGGCCTGCGGGACCAGGCCGCGGTGCTGCGCTGGGTGCGCGACAACATCGCGGCGTTCGGGGGCGATCCCGCTTGTATCACCGTCGGCGGGCAGTCGGCGGGCGCGTATGCGGCCCTGGCCCTCGCGGTCGCGCCGGAGACCCGCGGGCTGGTGCGCCGGGTCATCGCGCAGAGCGGGCCGTGGGGGCTGCCGCCCCAGGAACCGGACGCGGCGGCCGGGAGCGCGACCGCCTTCCTGGACCTGCTCGGGCTGCCGGGGAAGGCGGTGGGCGGCGCCCGGGAGGCGGAGGTGCTGCGGGAGCTGCGTGCGCTGCCGGCGGAACGGCTGCTCGCCGCGTACGCCCGGCTGTCGGCGGACCGCGCGCGGCCGGGCCGGGTCGCGCCGCCCATGTACCCGGTGCTCGGCGGCGCGCTGCTGCCCACGGCGCCCCGGCAGGCCGTGGCCGAGGGCGCCTTGGGCGACGCCGGGCTGCTGATCGGTACGGTACGGGACGAGATGACCGCGTTCGTCGCCTTCGACGAGCGGGCCCGCGCGTTCACCCGGGACGACGTCCTGCGGATCATGCGCGAGGACGCCCGCGACACTTTCCGCGACGGCGACCGCGACGCGGCGGCCTGCGCCTACGACGACCTGGCGCGCCTGCGCCCGGACGCCTCGCCCGCCGGACTCCTCACCGAGGCGGCCACCGGCTGGCTGTTCCGGGACGGCGTGACCCGGATCGCCGAGCAGCGCGCCGCGCAGGGCACCCCCGCGTACGTCTACCGCTTCGACCGGGCACCGGACGGCGACGACGGCACGCTGGGCGCCACCCACTGCGCGGAGCTGCCCTTCCTCTTCGGGACGTTCGACGCCTACCCCGACAGCCCGATGCTCGGCCGGCCCGGCACGGACGCCCGCCGCCTGGCACGGGCCTTCGGCGGCGCGTTCGCGGCCTTCGCCGCCACCGGCACGCCGAACGGGCCCGGGCTCGCGGACTGGCGGCCGTACTGCGGCGGACCGGCGCCCGAGGTCATGTACTTCGGCTGAGAAGGCTGTGGCTGAACCTGGCCACCGCGCGGGGCCTACACGCCCGCGCGGTGGCCCTTCGGCTCCGGCGGCGCCAGCGCGGCCTTGGTCACGTCTGCGACCAGCTCCACCACGTCCGGCCCGTACGCCTGTGAGTTGACGACCTTCAGCAGCAGGCAGAACTGCCCGTCGACGCCGTACTTGCGGGCCAGCCGCGCCCGGTTGCGCACCAGGTGCCGCACCGCGGCGCGGTGGGTGACCGGGCGCTGGCCGGCCGCGAGGAACACCGGTCGGCCGCTCTCGACGGCGGTGAGCCGGGCCAGCAGGACGTGTTCCGTCGCGCCGGGCTCCAGCCGGTACGTCGAGCCGCCGACCGCGAACGTCCCGCGTCCGATGCCGTGTTCGTCCCCGGGGTGCACGGCGACCCCCGGCAGCAGGTTGGCCATGTGGGCCGCCAGGCGCCGGTGCGCGGTCGGGTCGCCGACGCAGAACTCCGTACGGGCGCCGAAGCCCTGCAGCCCGGTGTCGTGCGGCGCCACCTCCGCGTGCGCCCCGCAGTTCTCCACCACCGAGGCCAGCCCGAGCAGCGCCAGCGCGTCGTGCCGCGGGATGCTCCAGTGGGCCGAGGTGCTGTCCCGGTGGGTGACCAGCACGCATTCCGACCCGTCGGGCAGCCCGAAGAAGTTCTGCTCGCGGGTCAGCTTGCGGCGCACCACGGCGGCCTGCGCGGCCCAGCCGCCCGCCGTGCCCACGACGAGGGCGGCCACCGCCACGATCAGGAGGAGCAGGGAGTCGTTCATGGCGGGGGAGCGTAGCGGCTGTCCGGGAGTGTGTTCGAACGCGGGGCGGGCGGCTGGGTGGCCTTGCCCGCATCCGTACGGGCATGGGAGCGGAACCCCCTATGCGGTGTCGTGCGCCCCTTGTGCACCGCGTGCCTCACGCCCCTGCGCGCCCCTTTCGCGCCCCGCCCTCGCGCCCCCTGTCGCCCCCGTGATCTCGCAGGTAGGCTCCGGCCCCTGCCGCCCGCTCAGGCCAGGAGGGAACGCCGTATGACACCGGTCCGCCGACTTTCCGTACTGGGGGTGGTGGCCGCCCTCGCCGGTTCGCTGACCACCGTCCCGGCCGCCGCCCAGTCCCCGGCCGCCGCCCCGCCGTCCCCGTCCCGGGCGCCCGCGAAGACCCCGCCCAAGGCGCCGGTCGCGGTCGGCTACGGCGGCGCGGTCTCCAGCGTGGACGCCGACGCCTCGGCCGCCGGCATCGAGGTGCTGCGCAAGGGCGGCAACGCCGTGGACGCGGCCGTCGCCACCGCGGCGGCCCTCGGCGTCACCGAGCCCTACTCGGCCGGCGTCGGGGGCGGCGGCTACTTCGTCTCGTACGACGCCAAGTCCCGCACCGTCCGCACCCTCGACGGGCGCGAGACCGCGCCGCGCAGCGCCACCAGCGGTCTGTTCCTGGAGAACGGCAAGCCGGTCCCGTTCGACGAGGCGGTCACCAGCGGGCTGTCCGTCGGCACCCCGGGCACGCCCGCGACCTGGGACACCGCGCTTAACCGGTGGGGCACCCGCTCGCTGCGCGACGTCCTGAAGCCCGCGGAGAAGCTGGCCCGCGACGGCTTCACGGTCGATGCGACCTTCCGTTCGCAGACCGCCGCCAACGAAGCCCGCTTCCGCGACTTCCCCGCCACCGCCCGCCTGTTCCTGCCCGGCGGGAAGCTCCCGGCCGTCGGCTCCACCTTCAAGAACCCCGATCTCGCCCGGACGTACAAGGAGTTGCGCGACAAGGGCGCCGACGCCATGTACCACGGTCGGCTCGGCACGGACGTCGTACGCACCGTACGGAAGCCGCCGGTGCGGCCCGGCGCCGGGCGCAAGGTGCGGGCCGGTGACCTGACGGCCCGTGACCTGCGTTCGTACGAGGTGCGCTCCCAGGCGCCGACCCGGTCCCGCTACCGGGGGCTGGACGTGTACGGCATGGCGCCGTCCTCGTCCGGCGGCACCAGCATCGCCGAGGCGCTGAACATCCTGGAGCACAGCGACCTGTCGAAGCTGAGCGAGAAGGACTACCTGCACCGTTACATCGAGGCGAGCCGTATCGCCTTCGCCGACCGGGGGCGCTGGGTGGGCGACCCGGAGTTCGAGGACGTGCCGACCCGGGGCCTGACCTCGCAGCGGTTCGCCGACTCCCGGGCCTGCCTGATCAAGGACGACGCGGTGCTCACCAGCCCGCTGGCGCCCGGCGACCCGCGCCACCCGAAGCCCTGCGAGGCCGGTGGCCGGGCCACACCGACCACGTACGAGGGCGAGAACACCACCCACCTGACCGTCGCCGACAAATGGGGCAACGTCGTCGCCTACACCCTCACCATCGAGCAGACCGGCGGCAGCGGCATCGTCGTGCCGGGCCGCGGCTTCCTGCTCAACAACGAGCTGACGGACTTCTCCTTCGCCCCGGCGAACCCGGCCGTGCACGACCCGAACCTGCCGGGCCCCGGCAAGCGCCCGCGCTCCTCGATGTCCCCGACGATCGTGCTGCGGGACGGCCGGCCCGTGGTGGCGCTGGGCTCGCCCGGCGGCGCGACGATCATCACGACCGTGCTGCAGAGTCTGCTGAACCACCTGGACCGCGGAATGCCGCTGGTCGACGCCATCGCGGCGCCCCGCGCCAGCCAGCGCAACGCGGCCGCCACCGAGCTGGAACCCGGCCTGTGGGACAGCCCGGTCCGGGCGCAACTGGAGGCGATCGGGCACCGGTTCACCCGCAACCCGGAGATCGGCGCCGCGACCGGCGTCCAGCGTCTGCCCGGCGGACGCTGGCTGGCGGCGGCCGAGAAGGTGCGGCGCGGCGGCGGGTCGGCGATGGTCGTACGGCCGCAGGACTGACCGCGGCGCGGCCTCCCGCCGGGCGGGCCGGGGCGGAACACAAGGGGCGAAGGTAAAAAATTCGATAGGTTTTTCCGTGTGCACGACGAACCGAACCCCGCCCCGGCCCGCGACCTGGACGTGGACGCCTTCGCCACCGCGATCGAGACCTTCAGCCGCTTCTACGCCCGGCTCCCCGTCCCGGAGAAGCTCTCGTCCACGGCGCTGTCGGTGCTCGACACCCTCACCTGCCACGACGGCCCGCTGCGGCTGACCGACCTGACCAGGTCCGAACAGGTCAGCCAGCCCGGCATCACCCAGCTCGTCGCCCGGCTGGAGCGCGACGGGCTGGTGGCGCGCCGCCCCGATCCGAGTGACGGGCGCGCCGTCCTCGTCCGTATCACCGAGGCCGGACGGCGCGCCGGACGCACCCGCCACGAGGCCCGCACCCGCCACCTGACGCCCCTGGTGGACCGCCTGTCCGGCGCGCAGCGCCGGGCGCTCGCCGACGCGCTGCCGGCCCTGACCCGCCTCGCGGAACTCGGACGCGAGCACCGTTGAAGCCGCCGCCCGGCCCGGTTACCGTCGAAGTCGTTCGTTCGAACGAACAGTCCGGCAAGGGGGTTTCATGGGCCTGCGGGACAACGGCAGCAGGAACGGCGACAACGGTGCCGCCCACCGGAGCGGCGCCGGCGGGGAGTACGAAGGACTGGCCGAGCAGGCGGCGGCGCTGGCGGCCGGCCGGGTCGCGTCGGTGGAGCTGGTACGGCGCTCGCTGGAGCGCATCGACGCCACCCAGGACACGGTCAACGCGTTCCGGCGGGTCCGCGCCGGTGCCGCGCTCGCCGAGGCCGCCGCGGCCGACCGGCGCCTGGCGGCGGGGGAGCGGCTGCCGCTGCTCGGCGTGCCGGTCGCCGTCAAGGACGACACCGATGTGGCGGGCGAGCCCACCGCTTTTGGCTGCGCGGGCGAGTTCCCGCCCAAGGCGGCGGACTCCGAGGCCGTACGGCGGCTGCGCGCGGCCGGCGCGGTCATCGTCGGCAAGACCAACTCCTGCGAACTGGGGCAGTGGCCGTTCACCGAGGGCCCCGCGTTCGGCGACACCCGCAATCCCTGGAATCCGGGCCACACACCGGGCGGTTCGTCGGGCGGCTCGGCCGCGGCGGTCGCCGCCGGACTCGTGCCGGCCGCCCTCGGCACGGACGGCGCGGGCTCGGTCCGCATCCCCGCCGCCTGGACCCACCTCGTCGGCATCAAGCCGCAGCGCGGCCGCATCTCGACCTGGCCCGACCCGGAATCCTTCCAGGGCATCACGGTGCTCGGCCCGCTGGCCCGTACGGTCCGGGACGCGGCGCTGCTGCTCGACGCCGCCGCCGGGAGCCACGACGGCGACCTGCACCGGCCCCGCCCCGTCGCGGCCCGCGCGGCGGCGGACCGCGACCCGGGGCGGCTGCGCATCGCGCTCTCCTGGAAGCCGGCCTTCACCGGTACGCCCAAACCGCTCCACCCTGAGGTACGGTCCGCCGTCACCGCGCTCGCCCGTACGCTCGCGGCCCTCGGCCACCAGGTCGAGGAGGCCGAGCCGGACTACGGGCTGATCGGGCTCGCGTTCGTGCCGCGGGCGACGACGGGCGTACGGGAATGGGTGGCGCGGGCGCCCGACCGCACGCTGCTGGACCGCCGTACCCGCGAAGCGGCCCGGCTGGGACGCCTGCTGGGCGGCCCCGTGCTGCGCCGGGCGCGGGCGGCGGAGCGGCGCCAGCACCGGCGGGTGGGCGCGCTGTTCGGCCCGTACGACCTCATGCTCACGCCGACCACGGCCGCGCCGCCGCCGCGCATCGGCACGCTCGCGAAGATGAGCGGCTGGCAGACCGACCGGGCGATGATCGCCGCGTGCCCGTACGCCTGGCCGTGGAACGTCCTCGGCTGGCCCGGCATCAGTGTGCCCGCCGGATTCACCGCGGGCGGCCTCCCCTTGGGCGCCCAGCTGCTCGGCCCGTCCCACTCGGAACCGCTGCTGATCTCGCTGGCGGCGCAGTTGGAGGCGGAGCTGCGGTGGTACGAGCAGTGGCCCGAGGCGGGGCTGGTGGGCGAACGGCCGGAGGTGGCCGAGCGACCTCGGGTGGTGGGCGCGGGGCGGGCGCAGCCGCGCCCCCTCAGGGCCGACGGCCTCGGCGGCTCGGCGGACGCCGTGGGCCTATGACGGCGGCGGAGACCGGGGCCGCTCAGCCCGGCGACACCCGGCGCTGCATCATCGGCGCCGTGCTGCGCATCATCGGGCGGGACGGTGTCGCCGCCGTCACCAACCGGCGCATCGCGAAGGAGGCCGGTGTGTCGCTGGGCTCGGTGACGTACCACTTCGCGACGCAGCACGACCTGCTGCGGGAGAGCCTGCTGCGGTTCGTCGACGAGGAGACCCGGCGGTTCACGGCGCTGGCCGACGACACCCGTCTCGACCGGATCGGCCTGGCGGAGGCCGCGGCGCTGGTCGGACAGGTCGCGGGCGGCACCGAGTTCGACAGCGAGCACATCGCGCCGTTCGAACTGTACGTCCAGGCCGGTCGCGACGAGCGGCTGCGGACCGCGGCGGCCGAGTGCTTCGCCGCGTACGACCGGCTGGCGGCCCGCATCCTGACGGCGCTGGGCGTCGCGGACGCCGAGCGGCTGGCCGGCACCGTGGTGGCCCTGGTGGCAGGGCAGCAGCTGCGGCGCCTGGCCACCGGCTCGTCCGCGGCAGACCTGGTCGACGCGCTGCTGCTCCTGGCCAAGGGCGCGGCCCCGACGGCCGCCGCGCCGCCGCCTCCCGGTCCGGTCAGCCCAGCAGGCCGATGACCTCCTCCGCCGAGCCGGTCTCGCCCAGCCGCGGGAAGATCTTCTCCAGGCTTCGGCGGTGCGCCTCCTCGTCCATGTCGGTCACCGCGTCCGTGGCGACGGTGACGTGGTAACCGTGCTCGTGGGCGGCGCGCGCCGTGGACTCCACGCCGATGCTCGTCGCGATGCCCGCCAGGACGATCTGCGTGACGCCCCGGCGGCGCAGCTCCGCGTCGAGGCCGGTGCCGTGGAAGGCGCCCCAGGTCTGCTTGGTGACGGCGATGTCGGTGGGCTGCCGGTCGAGTTCCGGCACCAGCTCGGCCCAGTCGGCCGGCGGCGTGCCCCCGGGCCGCCCGGCCTCCGTACGGCCCGGCGCGCCGCCCGTGACGTTGACGAGCACCACGGGCAGGTCCCGCGCCCGGAAGGCCGCGGCGAGCCGCGCGGAACGCTCGACGATCTCGGCGGCGGGGTGGGCGGTCGGCAGCGCGGTGATGCCCTTCTGAAGGTCGATCAGGACGAGGGCGGTGGTGGGATCGAGTGCGGTGACGGGCATGGGGTGCTCCTAGGGAAGGGGGGACGAGTCTCCGGTGCGGTGGGTGGTGGCTGCGGGGTTCGGGGACGTACGAGTACGGGACGGTGTGGCCGTACGGGCCGGTGACGACGGGACGGTCCGGGGCCGCAATGTGCGGTCCGCGGCGGTCAGTACGAGCAGCAGTCCGCCGAGGACGAGGCCGACGACGGCGATCTCGTGCAGCCCCGTGTCCGTGGCCCGCTGCCCGTACAGAAGCCCGATCAGGCTCGAAGCGGTGATCGCGCCGAAGTACTGCGCGGTGCGCTGGAACCCGGCCGCCGCGCCGATGCCGTCGGCCGGTGCCTGCGCATAGACCGCGGCCTGGTTGCCCGTGGAGGCGAGGCCCTGGGGGATGCCGAAGAGGGCTCCGGCCAGCAGCAGGAGAGCCGGCGGCGTACCGCCGCCCAGCAGCAGGCAGACGCCGCTGCCCACGGCGAGGCACGCCGCGGCGGCCGTGAGCGGGGCCCGGATGCCTTTCGTGCGGGCACCGGCGAGGGAGCAGACGGCGGCAGCCCCGGACATGGGCAGCATGATGAGCCCGGCATGGAAGGCGCTGTAGCCGTGCCCTTCCTCCAGCCACTGGCTGTAGCCGTACAGCACGCAGTAGATGACGAGGTACGTCAGCCCGTGCCGGAGGTAGGTCAGCAGCAGCGCGCCGTTGCGGGCGAGCATCCGCAGGTCCAGGAAGGGTTCGGGGTGGCGCAGCTGCCACCACGTCAGGACGGCGGCGAGCGCGGCGGCCGGTGCCAGCAGTGGCCAGCGGGGGTGCGCGAGGTCCAGCAGGAAGAACATTGCGACGGTGAGCGTGGCCGCGAACAGCGCGATGCCGAGCGGGTCGAGGGAGCCTGGGCGGTCCGCATCGCGGGCTGACGTACGGGCCGTCTCGCGGTCCGCCGTACGGTCCGCGGCGGCACGCCCGTCCGCGGGCAGCCAGGCCAGTGCGCAGGCGAGGGCGACGAGGGCGAGGGGGACGTTCACCGCGAAGACTGCGCGCCAGCCGGCGGTCGCCGCCAGCAGCCCGCCGAGCGCCGGGCCCACGGCGGCGCTGCCCAGGGCGGCGAGGGACAGCCGCCCCAGGACGGCGCGCGGCGTGCCGCGGCCCACCCGTTCCGCCTCGGTACGCAGCATCGCCATCGCGGCCGGGTACGCCGCCGAGGTGCCGACGCCCAGGACGACGCGGGAGACGATCAGCAGCGTGAAGGTGGGCGCGAGTGCGCCGAGCAGACCGGCGCCGAGCACCGTCACCAGCCCCGCGACGAAGACCCGGCGCGGACCGAGCCGGTCGGCCAGCCGGCCCATGGAAGGCTGGGCGACCGCGCTGGCCAGGTACATCGCGGAGATGAGCCAGGCGGTGTCGGCGGCGCCGACGCGAAAGTCCCGGGCGATGGCCACCAGCGCGGTGGCGATCATCGTCGAGTTGACCGGGTTGAGCACCGAGCCGAGCAGCAGCGGCGTCATCAGCCGCGCCCCGAACCCCCGCTCACCGCCTCCGGGCGCCGCCCCGGGGGCGCTTCGCGCTTCCGCCGCCGCTCCCCGGGCCCTCATTCCTGTATCAGCCGCTTCAGCAGTTCGGTGGCTTCGGCCAGCGTGTGCTGTTCGGCCGGGGCGAGGCGTTCGGCGATGGCGACGGCGAGCCAGTTCTGCTTGGCCTGCCGGGCCTCGGCGAGCACCCGCCGCCCCTCCTCGGTGAAGGAGAAGACGACCTGCCGGCCGTCGGTCGGGTGCGGGCTCCGCCGCAGGATGCCCTGCTCCTCCAGGGCCCCGACCGTCATCCGCATCGACTGCGGCCGTACGTATTCCGCGCGGGCCAGTGCCGCGATGGTGGTGGGCCCCTCGGCGTCGATACGGGCGAGTGCCGCGCGCTGCGAGGCGGTGAGGCCGCCGGCGTGCGAGACGGCGCGCAGCTGTCGCACGAGGAGGCTCACGGTGGCGCCCAGGTCGGTCGCCAGGCGTTCCTGATCCTTGTCGGGCATGGCCGCACCGTAGGACAACGACAGGAGAACTTGCAAGTTAGACTGTCGATTATTCGCACACCGTATGCGTCCTCGTGGCCGCCCCCATAAAGCGCCGAAGCCTGTGAGGCGCCATGATGCGGCGCCTCACAGGCTTCTTCTCCCTGGGTGGGCGAGCGCCTGACCCCCGTCCAAGCGCTCACCCAGCCGCCCCGTACGGGGGTGGGTGTCTTCGCCCACGCCCCCGGGAGTGAGGGCGTGGGAAGTGTGGGGTGGTGCGGACCGTGCGGGCGGGGTCAGTGGCCCATGCCCGCGCCGCCGTCGACCGGGATGACGGCGCCGGTGATGTACGACGCTTCCTCGCCGGCGAGGAAGCGCACCGCCGCGGCGATGTCCTCGGGGCGGGCGGCCTTGCGCAGCGGGATCTCCTCCAGCATGGCGTCCAGGCGTTCCTGCGGGAGCGCCGCGGTCATGTCGGTCTCGGTGAGGCCGGGGGTGATCACGTTGGCGGTGATGCCGCGCGAGCCCAGTTCGCGGGCGATGGAGCGGGCGAGACCGACCAGTCCGGCCTTGGCCGCCGCGTAGTTCGCCTGGCCCGCCTCGCCGCGCAGGCCGACGGTGGAGCCGATGAAGATCATGCGGCCCTTGCGGGCCCGCAGCATGCCGCGGGTGGCGCGCTTGGCCACCCGGTAGGCGGCGGTGAGGTTGGTGCCCACCACGTCGCCGAAGTCGTCCTCGGACATGCGCATCAGCAGCGCGTCGCGGGTGATGCCCGCGTTGGCCACCAGGACCTCGACCGGGCCGTGCGCCTCCTCGATCTGCCGGAACGCCGCCTCGACCTGCTCCGGGTCGGTGATGTCGCACCGTACGCCCAGGACGCCGGCGGGCGGCTCGCCCGAGCGGTAGGTGACGGCGACCTTGTCGCCGTCGGCGGCCATGGCCTGCGCAATCGCCAGTCCGATGCCTCGGTTGCCACCGGTGATGAAGACGCTGCGGCTCATGGGTCCCTCTCGATTGCTGCGGGTGTGCCCGGCTCGGCCGGTGGCACGGCGGCGGGGCGTCGGCGGGGGCGCCGTGCGGCCCTGCCGCGGTCAGTCACTCTGGCACAGACCGATCGGGCGTTCTCGTTCGCCGCCGGTCACCCACGGTGACCGGTACTGGGAGTTCCGGTAGGCGGGGTGCCGCTCCGGCCCGGGAAATGCGGAGGATGCGGGCTTTGGGGTGATTCGCGGGGCGGCGGGTGGTCCGCGGTGGGTCCGAGGGCTCGTTCGGTGCGTAGCGAAGTGGCGATAAAGTCGGCCGTAACTTTTCGATCCTTTTACCGAACCGGAAGGAGTTTTGTGTCGAATGTCCCGTAAGCAGCGCCTCGGCGACTTCCTGCGCGACTGGCGCGGCCCGCGGGACCCCAACCAGGTGCCGGGTTTCACCGCGAAATTCGGCCACCGGGACCGGCTCGGTATCACCCAGGCCGAGATGGCGGTGCTCACCGGCGTCACCGAGGGCTGGTACCGCAGGCTGGAGTCCGGCCGGATCGAGCGGCCGAAGACCGAGTGGCTGGAGCGCATCGTGCGCATCCTCGACCTCGACGAGGCACAGCGGCACACCCTCTTCGTGTACGCGCGGGGCCAGGTGCCGCCGCCGCTCTACCGCCCCACCGGCGCGGTCGACCCGTCGACGTCCGCGCTCATCCAGGTGCAGCCCTGGCCCGCGTACCTGTCCGACTCGGCGTGGGACGTGCTCCTGTACAACGCGGCCTGCGAGAAGGACTGGCCGTGGATGAAGCACGGCATCAACGTCATGATCTGGGCGCTGACGTACCCGGAGGCCCGCCTCCAGCTGATCAACTGGGAGGAGGACTGGGCCAAGCCGATGGCGTCCCAGCTGCGCCTGGCCGCCGCCGAACAGCCGGAGAACCGCAGGCTGACGGAGGTCGTCGCGGAGATCAAGGAGCGCGACCGGGTCGCCGCCCGGCTGCTCACCGACGATCTGACGACGGTCACCCACCCGGACGGCGACCGGCGCTGGCTGTACCTGCCCGGCCACGGCGACGAGGAGTTCGAGGTCACCTTCCGCTGCTTCGCGCCGCTCAGCGACCGTACGCAGCGGCTCATGCTGGTGGTGCCGTCCGACTACCCGGTGGCCACGGACCCCGCCGCGTCCGGCTACCCGGCGGCCGCCAGCCGGGCCATGCCCTCGACCAGCTCGAACGTGGTGGACGGTACGTCCGGCACGCCCGCCTCCTGGTAGGCCGCCGCGACCGCGGTGAACAGCCGCTCCGGATGTGCCAGGCCGCCCGCGTGCGCGGCCTTGACCAGGCGGGCCGCCTCGTCCAGCGCCCTGCCCTCGCGGGCGTACGCGGTGGCCGTCTCGAAGATCCGGGACAGCTCGTCGCGGAAGTGCGTCAGCCCCGCCCGGTCGGTCAGCTCCCCGTGGCCCGGTACGAAGGTCGTGGCGCCGGTGGCCAGCAGGGTGTCGCAGGCCGTGACGCACGAGGAGAGCGAGCCCGACCAGACGATCATGTGGCCGCCGCGGAACAGGGCGTCGCCGGTGAACACCACGCCGTCCTCGGGCACGTGCAGCGCGACATCGCCCGCGCTGTGCCCGGCGCCGAGGTCCAGCAGGCGCACCGCCGTACGGCCGACGGTCAGCTCCAGGCTGCCGGTGAAGGTCCGGGTCGGTCCGGTGAGGGTGATGCCGCCGAAGTCGAAACCGCCGAAGTGCTCGACGGCGTAGGCCGCGACCGCGGTGGCCGGCTCGCCGCGGCTCAGGGCCGACAGCGTTTGCGGCGACATCTCCTGGCACCGGTGTGCGGCGGACGCCTCGGACGTGATGATCTCCGCGCCACCGACCAGCTCGTTGCCCCACGTGTGGTCGCCGTTCTGGTGGCTGTTGACCACGGTGGTGATCGTCGCGTCCGGTACGGCGCCGGCGACTGCGGCCAGCAGCTCCCGGGTGGCTTCCAGGGTGAACTGAGTGTCCATCAGGAGCGCTTCGCCGTCGGACGCGACCAGACCGCAGTTGCTGTAACCCCAGGCGGTGCTGTCGTGCGTCCACGCCCAGGTGGCCGGGGAGAGCGGGACGAGGCGGGGCGTGGTCAAGGAAGAGGTCCCTTCTCTCGGGCGGCGCCGCTGCCGCCGGATGGCACGGCGTACGGACCCGGCGGTGAACCCCCCACGGGAACGGTCGCCCGGTTCCGCAAGAAGCCAATGTAATCACCAACGGTCTGGACCACTCACACCGGACCACCCCACATCGGGCCGAATGGCCCGGGCCGGGCCCGGAGCCGCTACTCCACCTCCCGCCGCTCCAGCGGCTCCGTGGCCGGGCCCTGGAGCACCGAGCCGTCCGGCGCGAAGCGGGAGCCGTGGCACGGGCACTCCCACGCCTTCTCCGTCGCGTTGAACGCGACCAGGCAGCCCAGGTGGGTGCAGCGCGCCGACACCGCCAGGGTGGTCCCGTCCTCGTCCCGGTGGACCGCGCAGCGCCTGCCGCGCACCCGGACGATCGCGCCGAAGCCGGGCGCGATCTCCGCCACCGAGTCGGCGTGCGCCGTCCGCAGCCGGTCGCCGACGAAATGCCGGCCGACCTCGGCCTGGTGCTTGAGGAAGGCGGGCGCCTCGCGGACGGCGCTCCACAGCCGGCGGGGGTCGTACAGGCCCGCCCACGGCGGCGGGTCCCCGGCGATCAGGCCGGTCAGCAGGCGCCCGGCGGCCACGCCGCCGCTCAGGCCCCAGCCGCCGAACCCGGTGGCGACATAGGTGTGGCGGGCCGCCGGGTGGAACGGCCCGATCAGCGGAACGGTGTCGGTGGCGTCGTTGTCCTGGGTCGCCCAGCGGTACGCCACCTCCGTGCCGGGGAAGTGCCGGTGCATCCAGGCGGTCAGCCGCGCGAACTTCTCGCCGGCGTCCGCCGTGCCCGGCTTGAAGGTCTCGCCCGTGACGATCAGCAGCCGGCGCCCGTCGCCGTACGGTGCGGTGCGCACCGACCGCTTGCCCTCCTCCTCCGTGATGAACATCCCGCCGGGGTCACGGTCCGCGTCCACGGGGGCGGCCACCACGACCTCCCGGCGCGGCGACAGCCGGGTGAACAGCAGGGCGCGGTCGAAGACCGGATAGTGGGTGGCGACCACGACGTCCCGCGAGGTGACGGTGGCGCCCGACTCGGTCGTCACGCGGCAGGGCGAGCCCTCGTGCAGGCCGGTCGCGCGGGTACGCTCGTGGATGACGCCGCCGCGGGAGCGGAAATCCTCCGCCAGCGCGAGCAGATACGTACGCGGGTGGAACTGGGCCTGGTCCTCCACCCGCACCGCGCCGGCCACGGGGAACGGCAGCCCGGTTTCGGTCACGAAGGAAGCCGGCAGCCCGGCCTCGCGCGCCGCCTCCGCCTCCGCGCGCAGCTGCCCGGCGCCCGCCGGGTCCCGTACGTAGGTGAACGCCGGACCGCGTTCGAGGTCGCAGTCGACGCCCAGCAGGTCCGCGATCCCGACGACGCGCTCGACGGCGGCCTGCTGGGACTCGGCGTACCGGCGGGCTCCCTCGGCGCCGCGGGTACGGCGCAGCCGGTCGTAGACCAGGGTGTGCAGGGACGAGAGCTTGGCGGTCGTGCAGCCGGTGACCCCGGCGGCGATCCGGTCCGCCTCCAGCACGACGACCCGGCGCCCGGTCCTGGCCAGTTCCCAGGCCGTGCTCAGCCCGGCGATCCCGCCGCCGATCACCGTCACATCGGCCTCGGCGTCCTCGGCGAGCGGCGGATAGGACGTGCCGGGCGTCGTCGCCATCCAGTACGACTCGTACGACTCGCCGGGGCCGGACGCTCCATCGTTGTCGGTCATGCGACACCGGGTGCCCCGCACGGCCGTCCCGAAGCCCGTCCGCGCCCCGGCTCCCCCGGACGGTCCTGCGGCCGGGGCGGGGCTCCACCGGCCGATGACCGGCTCCAGGCCCGTCCCGTCGCCGCGCGGCGTCAGGACGTGCGTCGTCCGGCGCGACGTCCCGGCGTGACCGAAGTGTCTCGGCCATGTCCGCAGAACAGGGCCCACCCCTGGCAACGGCGGGCGACCGCTGCTCCGCCCGCCCCGGAGGCCCCGGCGAACCGCGCGTAGACCGGTGCAATCGAGGCCGAAACCCGGCTGGTGCCGCATGCGGGTCGGGCGTGAGGTGGGAACGGGCGGGCGCACGGGGAGCGGGGGAGGGGAGAGGGGAACGTGACAACGAACCAACTCGAAGCGCCGGTGGCGGAGTTCGCGCGGTTCCTGCGCGGGCTGACGCGGCTGCTCGACGAGACGGCCGGGTGGTACGCCGTCTTCACGCTCCGCGACCCCGAGGGCATGCGGGCCTGTCTGGACGGTACGGAGGTGCCGCCCTGGGACGTGGTGGAGTCGCTGCTGCACGACCTCGCCGGTCGGCGCGGCGAGTACGCCGTGCGCACCGAAGGACCGCGGGCGCGCCGGCTCCACGAGGAGGCGGTCGCGGCGTACGACGCCCGGCCGGGCGCCGCCGCGCACCTCGGGGACCGGCTGGACATGATGCTGCGCGAGCGGCAGTACGCGGCGCTGCGCGAACGGGAGCTACGGGCCGGCCTGCGGGCGGCGGCGGGCGGCCCCGACGCGGCACGGCTGGCGGACGAACTGGCCTGGGCCCGCGACGACCACGTACGGTCCGGCGCCCGGGCGCGCGAACTTCAGGGGCGCCTCGACGCACTGGCGAGCGCGGCGGTGAGCAGCCGCTTCCCGGGCGGCGGCACCGGCCCCGTCGCGGCGGCACCCCGCAGCGTCCGTTCCGCCGGTCCGTACGAGCGCGAGCCGGACGCCGGCAGCGCTCCCCGCACCTCCGGAACGCCCGTCACCCCCGCCCCTCCACCTCCACCCCCTCCCGCCCCCACCAACGCCACCCGCCTGGCCCGGCTCCGCGCCACCGGGCGCGGCGGCGAGGCGCACGCCCTGCTGTGCGCCGCCGCCCACGCGCATCCTTCCGACCTGCCGCGCCTCATAGACGAGTTGGAGAGTGCGGGCTTGGCGGCCGAAGTGCCGACGCTGCTCTGGGAGGTGGCCTGTCTGCCGCCGCCCCGGCTCGCCGCTGCCGCCGACGCGCTGACCGCCGCAGGCCGTACCGCCGAGAGCGTGCGGCTGCTGCGCCAAAGCGTCGCCCGGCCCGTCGGGGAAGTGGCGCACACGGCGCTGGCGCTGCTCGGCGCGGGCCGCCCGGCCGAGGCCCGCGAATTGTTCGCGGCGCTCGTCCGGGCCCGTACGCCCGAGGAGGCGGTGGAGGCGACCGCGAGCGCGCCGGGCGAGCTGGTCCCCCTGCTCCTGGAAGCCGCCGCCGACGTCTCGCCGTACCGCCACCGCGACATCTCGCACGCCCTGCGCGCGGGCGGCGCGAGCTTCTGACCGTGCGCCGGGCGCACGCCCCTGCGGCCGCCTCCGGTACCGCCCACCGCCGTACGGGAGATGGTCTTGCCTCGCCGCTGCACGGGGCCTACGGTCGCTCCACACGCGTAGATCCGCATGGCCCGCTGGCCGACGGCTCGACGAAGGAGCAGCTCATGGCCGATGTTGTCCGTAACGTCGTACGCGCCGCACTGGTTCAGGCGTCCTGGACCGGCGACACCGAATCGATGATCGCGAAGCACGAGGAACACGCCAGGGCGGCGGCCGCGCAGGGCGCGCAGGTGATCGGCTTCCAAGAGGTCTTCAACGCCCCGTACTTCTGCCAGGTCCAGGAGCCGGAGCACTACCGCTGGGCCGAGCCGGTACCGGACGGCCCCACCACCCGCCGGATGCAGGAACTGGCCCGCGAGACCGGCATGGTGATCGTGGTGCCGGTCTTCGAGGTCGAGCAGTCCGGCTTCTACTACAACACCGCGGCCGTCATCGACGCCGACGGCACCGTGCTCGGCACCTACCGCAAGCACCACATCCCGCAGGTCAAGGGCTTCTGGGAGAAGTACTACTTCAAGCCGGGCAACCTGGGCTGGCCGGTCTTCGAGACCGCCGTGGGCCGGATCGGCGTCTACATCTGCTACGACCGCCACTTCCCCGAGGGCTGGCGCCAGCTGGGCCTGAACGGCGCCCAGCTCGTCTACAACCCGTCCGCCACCTCCCGCGGCCTGTCCGCCTACCTGTGGCAGCTGGAGCAGCCCGCCGCCGCGGTCGCCAACGAGTACTTCGTCGCCGCGATCAACCGCGTCGGCGTCGAGGAGTACGGCGACAACGACTTCTACGGGACGAGCTACTTCGTCGACCCGCGCGGGCAGTTCGTCGGCGAGGTCGCCAGCGACACCAAGGAGGAGCTGGTCGTCCGCGACCTGGACTTCGGCCTCATCGACGAGGTGCGGCAGCAGTGGGCCTTCTACCGGGACCGCCGGCCCGACGCGTACGAGGGGCTGGTCCGGCCGTGACGGCCCCGGACGCCGGCCCGGGCGCCACCGGCCTGCACGCCCGGCACCGCGCCGTGCTGCCCGACTGGCTCACGCTGCTGTACGAGCGGCCCATCGAGCTGACGCACGGCGAGGGCCGCCATGTATGGGACGCGGACGGCAACCGCTACCTGGACTTCTTCGGCGGCATCCTCACCACCATGACCGCCCACGCGCTGCCCGAGGTCGCCAAGGCGGTCGCCGAGCAGGCCGGCCGCATCCTGCACACCTCGACGCTCTACCTGTCCCGCCCGATGGTGGACCTGGCGGAGCGGATCGCCGCGCTCTCCGGCATCCCCGACGCCCGGGTCTTCTTCACCACCTCCGGTACGGAGGCCAACGACACCGCGCTCCTGCTGGCGACGGTGTACCGGCGCTCCAACCAGATCCTGGCGATGCGCAACAGCTACCACGGCCGGTCCTTCTCGGCCGTCGGCGTCACGGGCAACGCCGGCTGGTCGCCGACCGGCCTGTCCCCGCTCCAGACGCTGTACGTACACGGAGGTGTGCGCACCCGCGGCCCGTACGCGGGGCTGTCCGACGCCGCGTACATCGACGCCTGCGTCGCCGACCTGGAGGACCTGCTCGGCCAGACGGCGGGCGTCGCGGCGCTGATCGCCGAGCCGGTGCAGGGCGTCGGCGGCTTCACCTCGCCGCCCGACGGGCTGTACGCGGCCTTCCGCGAGGTGCTCGACCGGCACGGCATCCTGTGGATCGCGGACGAGGTGCAGACCGGCTGGGGCCGGACCGGCGACCACTTCTGGGGCTGGCAGGCGCACGCCGGCAACGGGCCGCCGGACCTGCTCACCTTCGCCAAGGGGATCGGCAACGGCATGTCCGTCGGCGGCGTCGTCGCCCGCGCCGAGGTGATGAACTGCCTCGGCGCCCACTCCATCTCCACCTTCGGCGGCAGCCCGGTCACCATGGCGGCGGCCCTGGCCAACCTCGATCACCTCCTGGCCCACGACCTCCAGGGCAACGCCCGGCGCGTCGGCGGCCTGCTCATCGAGCGGCTGCGGGCGGCCTGCGCGGGGCTGGAAACCGTACGGGAAGTGCGCGG
This sequence comes from Streptomyces sp. NRRL F-5755, assembly GCF_001279365.1. NCBI lineage: Bacteria > Bacillati > Actinomycetota > Actinomycetes > Kitasatosporales > Streptomycetaceae > Streptomyces > Streptomyces sp. NRRL F-5755. The sequence continues at coordinate 105,325 of NZ_LGCW01000114.1, forward strand.
ACGCGGCCTGATGATCGGCGTCGAACTGGTCGCGCCCGGCACGGACGAGCCGTCGCCGCGGGCGGCGGGCCTCGTCGTGGAGGCCGCCCGCGAGCGCGGCCTGCTGATCGGCAAGGGCGGCCTGTCGGGTTCCGTCCTGCGCATCGCGCCACCGCTGTCGCTGACGGTCGAGGAGGCGGAGACCGGAGCGCGCATCCTCGCGGAGGCACTGCGGGAGGCGGAGCGGGGGATGGCGGTGGGATAGGCGGCGACATCGGACATGTCCCGGCCCCGGACCGCCACGAGCCGGAACGCCACCCGTTCGGGCGTTCCGGCTCGTGCCGTGTTCCGTTCCGCTCCGCCGTCCGCACCCGGCCGGCCGGGTGCGGACGCTCAGGCGATGACGATGTTCTCCGCCTGCGGGCCCTTGTGGCCCTGCGTGACATCGAAGGTGACCTTCTGGCCTTCCTGCAGCTCACGGAAGCCCTGGGCCTGGATGTTGGAGTAGTGCGCGAAGACGTCGGCGCCGCCGCCGTCCTGCTCGATGAAGCCGAAGCCCTTTTCGGAGTTGAACCACTTCACGGTGCCGGTTGCCATGTCCCTATCCTTCGATCGAGGCAGTTGAGGATTCCGCACAGCGCGGTCTCCAGGGTCGCCGCAATTGAGCCCATCCGGATGTGACCGGCAGAAACAGAAGGCGCCCGACGGACACATCCCGTCAGGCGCACATGACGTTCATGGGTACCAAAACTGCAACTGGGGTGACCGTAGCACGCGATCCGTGATCGTCCCGGTACCGACCGTCACTCCCGGGTGTCGCCCGTGTGGCGGCACCCGGGGCGCGGGGCCGGGCGGTGCGGCCGTCAGATCGTCGCGGTGTCGATCACGAAGCGGTAGCGGACGTCGCTGGCGAGCACCCGCTCGTACGCCTCGTTGATCCGGTCGGCGGAGATCACCTCGATCTCCGAGGTCAGCCCGTGCTCACCGCAGAAGTCCAGCATGTCCTGGGTCTCCTGGAGGCCGCCGATCAGCGAACCGGCCAGCGAGCGGCGGTTGCCGATCAGGGCGAACGGGGCGACCGGCAGCGGATGCTCCGGCGCGCCGAGCTGGACGAGGGTGCCGTCGGTGCGCAGCAGGCCCAGGTAGGCGTTCAGGTCGAGCTGCGCGGAGACGGTGTTGACGATCAGGTCGAAGCTGCTCGCCAGCTCCTCGAAGGTCGCCGGGTCGGACGTGGCGTAGTAGTGGTCGGCGCCGAGCCGCAGGCCGTCGTCCTTCTTGCGCAGCGACTGGCTCAGTACGGTGACCTCCGCGCCCATCGCGTGTGCGATCTTGACGCCCATGTGGCCGAGGCCGCCGAGGCCCACGACGGCGACCTTCTTGCCGGGCCCGGCCTTCCAGTGCGCCAGCGGCGAGTAGAGGGTGATGCCGGCGCACAGCAGCGGCGCGGCGGCGTCGAGCGGCAGGCTGTCCGGGATGCGCAGGGCGTAGTTCTCGTCGATGACGAGGTGGGTGGAGTAGCCGCCCTGGGTGGCCAGGCCGTCCCGGCCGATGGCGTTGTACGTGCCGACCTGGCCCAGCTCGCCGGTGCAGTACTGCTGGAGGCCGGCCCGGCAGTTCTCGCACTCGCGGCAGGAGTCGACGAAGCAGCCGACGCCGACCCGGTCGCCGACCGCGTACCGGGTGACCTCGGGGCCGACCTCGCTGACCACGCCGGCGATCTCGTGGCCGGGGACGATGGGGAAGTTCCCGCCGTCGCCCCACTCCGCCCGCACGGTGTGGATGTCGGAGTGGCAGATGCCCGCGAACTTGATGTCGATGAGGATGTCGTGCGCGCCCAGCTCCCGGCGCTCGATGGTGGTGCGCTCCAGCGGAGCCTTCGGGGCGGGTGCTGCGTATGCGGGTACAGAGGTGCGGTTCATGCTCTCCAGGGTGGGCTTGCATGCCCGGGGCAACCAGTGCCCTGTTCAGCGTACGCTCGCCGGTCCTACTACTGCGAGAACCACCCTGGCCGCACCGCGGAGGGCGCCCGGCGGCCCTCGCCGCCGCTTGCCGGGCGGCGCCCGTCATACTTCAGGGATGGACCAGCGCACCGAACTGAGCGAATTCCTCCGCTCCCGCCGCGCCAGGCTCCAGCCCGAGGACGTCGGTCTCGCCCCTCATGGCGGGCGGCGCAGGGTACCCGGCCTGCGGCGGGAGGAACTGGCGCAGCTGGCGGGGGTCAGCGTGGCGTATTACATACGGCTCGAACAGGGGCGGGGGCAGAACGTCTCCGCGGCCGTGCTGGACTCGATCTCGGACGTGCTGCGGCTGACCCGGGCCGAGCGCTCCCACCTGAACCACCTGGTCAGGCCGGTCTCCCGGCGGCAGCGCCCGGCGCCCCGGCCGCAGCGGATGCGTCCGGCCTTGCAGGACCTGATCGACGCGATGGACGGTGTCCCCGCGTACGTGATCGGCCGGCGGCTGGACATCCTCGGCTGGAACCGGCTGGCCCGCGCGCTCCTCGGCGACTTCGCCGCGATGCCCGCCGAGGAGCGCAACATGGCCTGGCAGCTCTTCCTCGCTCCGGCGACGCGCGAGCTGTACGCCGACTGGGAGGGGAAGGCGGCGCACGTCGTGGCCCAGCTGCGCGGCGACGTCGGCCGGTTCCCGGACGACCCGAAGCTGTGCGCGCTGGTCGGCGAGCTGTCCGCGAAGAGCGCGGACTTCCGGCGGATCTGGGCGGCCCACGACGTCCAGGACAAGGGGTTCGGCCGCAAGCGGCTGACGCACCCGCTGGTGGGGAGCCTGTCGCTGGCGTACGAGACGCTCGCCCTGCCGGCCGATCCGGACCAGCAGCTGGTCACCTACCACGCCGAGCCCGGGTCCGCTTCGGCGCTGGCGCTGCGGCGGCTGGCGCAGTGGTCGGCGGAGCCGGACGCGCGCCGTGCGCAGGGGCCGGCGGAGCGGGTGGCCTGATGCCGTGAAAGCCGCCGACGCGGTCTGTTGTGCGCGCGCCGGGCTGGGTACCGTACGACTGGGCCCCGCTGTGAGTATTCCGGCGGGGCCCGCCAGGTGTCCGGCCGGGCGGGCGTCCGTCCGGTTTCCGCCCCGCGGCCCTGCTTCTTTGCTTCGTCATTACCTCTACAGTGCTGTAGATTTGCGATTCCCGGCCGGCGGCGGCCGCCGCTCTGCCCGGGGCATGCCATCCCGACGCAGGAGTGACAGCACATGACCGTGAACCTGGACAAGGGTCAGAAGATCAGTCTGAGCAAGTCCGGCGGGGGCGAACTCAGCGTGGTCCGCATGGGCCTGGGCTGGCAGGCCGCCGCCCGCAAGGGCTTCCTCGCCAAGCTGATGGCCCGCGAGATCGACCTGGACGCCTCCGCCGTGCTGTTCGCCGGTCAGGAGCCCGTCGACGTCGTCTTCTTCCAGCACCTGATCAGCGACGACGGCTCCGTGCGGCACACCGGGGACAACCTGGTGGGCGGCGCGGGACAGGGCGGCGACGACGAGGTGATCTACGTCGACCTCCAGCGGGTGCCCGCCCACATCGACCAGATCGTCTTCACGGTGAACTCCTTCACCGGGCAGACCTTCGCCGAGGTGCAGAACGCGTTCTGCCGCCTGGTCGACGAGAGCACCGGCCAGGAGCTGGCCCGCTACACCCTCACCGGCGGCGGCCAGTACACCGCGCAGATCATGGCCAAGGTGCGCCGGGCCGGCGGCGGCTGGGAGATGGCCGCCATCGGCGAGCCCGCGGCCGGCCGCACCTTCCAGGACCTGATGCCGGCCATCGCCTCGCACCTGTAGGCGGGGCCCCAAGGGCGCGCCCTTCCCGGGCGCGCCCTTTCGCGTACCGGTATCAGCCGACGTTGACGCCGTAGTCGGTGGCGATACCGGCCAGCCCGGACGCGTAACCCTGGCCGATGGCGCGGAACTTCCACTCGCCGCCGCGCCGGTAGAGCGCCCCGAAGACCATCGCCGTCTCGCCGGCGGCGTCGTACGACAGCTCGTAGCGGCACATCTCGCGGCCCGTCAGGTTGTCCACGACGCGGATGTACGCGTCCTCGACCTGGCCGAAATTCTGCCCGCGCGTCTCGGCGTCGTGGATGGAGACGGTGAAGACGACCTGACCGGTCTGCTCGCCGAGGCGGTCGAGGTCGACCAGGATCTGCTCGTCGTCGCCGTCGCCCTCGCCGGTGAGGTTGTCGCCGGTGTGCCGGACCGCGCCGTCCGGGCTGGCGAGGTTGTTGTAGAAGACGAAGTGCGCGTCGGACAGGACGCGCTGGTCGGGGCCGCAGACGACCGCCGAGGCGTCCAGGTCGAAGTCCGCGCCGCCGGTGGGCCGGGCGTCCCAGCCCAGGCCGACGGTGACGTCCGCGAGGGGAGTGCCGTCCTGGTTGAGGACGACGTTCTGGCCCTTGCTGAGGCTGACGCCCATGGTGCTGTGTCTCCTGTTGCGTGTGCGGTCGGGTCCGGTGTGTCGGGTTGTCCCACCGGGGCAACGCGGCGGCCCGTACCAAGGTTCCCGGATTGCGCAATCGATGAAGTTTTACGGACGGCAGCCGGGCACGCCCCACCGGTTCCCGCTGAACCGCGGTCATGGTGTTGCCACGGTGGGTGACATGCTTCTACGGTCAGCTGCACGGCCGCGTTCTACGGGTGTAGACCGGCCGTGACGCGGCGTCACCCGGGACGCGCTGCCCGGCCGGCCGACCACGCCGGGCCGTGTCCCTTCCGGCGCCGCCGAGCACCTGTGCTGTGTGTGGAAGGGAGAGCCGGAAGCATGAGCCGAACAGTCGTCCGCGGCGGTCTGGTCGTCACCGCCGCCGATGAGATCCATGCCGATGTCCTGGTCGAGGACGGCAGGATCGCCGCCCTCGCCGCGCACGGCACGGCCACCGCCGAGAGCTGGGCCGAGGGCGCCGACCGCACCATCGACGCCACCGGCAAGTACGTCATCCCGGGCGGCGTGGACGCCCACACCCACATGGACTTCCCGTTCGGCGGGACGTCCTCCTCCGACACCTTCGAGACCGGCACCCGGGCAGCGGCCTGGGGCGGCACGACCACCATCGTCGACTTCGCCGTCCAGACGCGCGGCCGGGCGCTGCGCGAGGGCCTGGACACCTGGCACGCCAAGGCCGACGCCCGGTGCGCCGTCGACTACGCCTTCCACATGATCCTCTCCGATGTGAACGAGCACGCGCTCAAGGAGCTGGACCGGCTGGTCGAGGAAGGCGTCACCTCCTTCAAGCTGTTCACCGCCTACCCGGGCGTCTTCTACAGCGACGACGGCCAGATCCTGCGCGCCATGCAGCGTTCGGCGGCCAACGGCGGGCTGGTCATGATGCACGCCGAGAACGGCATCGCGATCGACGTCCTGGTCGAACAGGCCCTGGCGGAAGGGCGCACCGACCCCCGCTACCACGGCGAGGTGCGCAGGGAGCTGCTGGAGGCCGAGGCCACCCACCGTACGATCCAGCTCGCCCGGGTCGCCGGCGCGCCGCTGTACGTCGTGCACGTCTCGGCCGAAGAAGCCGTCGCCGAACTGGCGCAGGCCCGCGACAAGGGGCTGAACGTCTTCGGCGAGACCTGTCCGCAGTATCTGTTCCTGTCCACCGACAACCTGGCCGAGCCGGACTTCGAGGGCGCCAAGTACGTGTGCAGCACACCGCTGCGGCCGCGCGAGCACCAGGCGGCGCTGTGGCGCGGGCTGCGCACCAACGACCTCCAGGTGGTCTCCACCGACCACTGCCCGTTCTGCTTCAAGGGCCAGAAGGAGCTGGGCCGCGGCGACTTCTCCAAGATCCCCAACGGGCTGCCGGGCGTCGAGCACCGGATGGACCTGCTCCACCAGGGCGTGGTGGACGGGCACATCAGCCGCCGCCGCTGGATCGAGATCGCCTGCGCCACACCGGCCCGGATGTTCGGCCTCTACCCCAAGAAGGGGACCATCGCGCCCGGTTCGGACGCCGACCTCGTCATCTACGACCCGGCCGCCGAGCAGGTCCTCTCGGCCGCCACCCACCACATGAACGTCGACTACTCCGCGTACGAGGGGCGCACCGTCACCGGCCGCGTGGAGACCGTCCTCTCGCGCGGCGAGACCGTGATCGACGAGCGGCGCTACACCGGGCGCGCGGGCCACGGCCAGTACACCCCGCGCGGCACCTGCCAGTACCTGAACTGAAGGAGGCCGAGATGGACTTCGGAGTCGTCCTGCAGACCGACCCGCCCGCATCCGACGTCGTCACCACCATGCGCCGCGCCGAGCGGCAGGGCTTCCGCTACGGCTGGACCTTCGACTCCTCCGTCCTGTGGCAGGAGCCGTTCGTCATCTACAGCCGCATCCTGGAACATACCGAACGCCTCATCGTCGGCCCGATGGTCACCAACCCCTCCACCCGCACCCCCGAGGTGACCGCCTCCACCTTCGCCACCCTCAACGACATGTACGGCAACCGCACCGTCTGCGGCATCGGGCGCGGCGACTCGGCGATGCGGGTGGCGGGCCGCGCCCCCAACACGCTGGCCCGCCTCGGCGAGTCGATCCGGGTCATCCGCGACCTCGCGGAGGGCCGGGAGGCGGACGTGGGCGGCCACACCCTGCGCATTCCGTGGGTGCGCGACGGGCGGCTGCCGGTGTGGATGGCCGCGTACGGGCCGAAGGCCCTGAAGATGACCGGGGAGCTGGCGGACGGCTTCATCCTCCAGCTGGCGGACCCGTTCCTGACGGAGTGGATGGTCAAGGCGGTCCGCGACGCCGCGACGGCGGCCGGCCGCGACCCGTCCGACGTGAAGATCTGCGTCGCCGCGCCCGCCTACGTGGGCGACGACCTCGCGCACGCCCGCGAGCAGTGCCGGTGGTTCGGCGGCATGGTCGGCAACCACGTCGCGGACCTGGTCAAGCGGTACGGCGAGCACTCCGGCATGGTGCCCGAGGCGCTCACCTCGTACATCAAGGAGCGCGCGGGCTACGACTACGCCCACCACGGCCGCTCCGGCAACCCCGACACCGCGTTCGTGCCGGACGAGATCGTGGACCGCTTCTGCCTGCTCGGGCCGCCCGCGGCCCAGCTGGAGAAGCTGCACCGGCTGCGGGAGCTGGGCGTCGACCAGTTCGCGCTGTACGCGATGCACGATGCGCGGGACGCCACCATCGACGCGTACGGCGAGCGGATCATCGCGGAGTTCGCGGGCTGAGAACCCGCGCGGGGGAGGGGAGACGGGCATGCGCGTAGCCGTGATCGGTGCGGGCATCGTGGGCGCGAGCACCGCCTGGCACGCGGCCGGGCTGGGCGCGGACGTCGTGCTGGCCGGCCGGGACCAGCCCGGCGAGGCGACCGCGGCCGGCGCGGGCATCGTCTGCCCCTGGGCCTCCGAGAACGACGACCCGGACTGGTTCCGCGCCGCCGCGGAAGGGGCGCGGTACTACCCCGACCTGGTCGCCGAACTGTCCGGGGCGGGCGAGCGCAACCTCGGTCACCGCACCGTCGGCGCGCTCGCCCTGGCCGCCGATGACGCGGACCTGCACCGCATCCGGCAGCGCGTGCTGGAACGGCGGCGCGGCGCCGCGGACACCGGCGAGGTGGATCTGCTCGACGCGTCCGCGGCCCGCTCGCTGTTCCCGCCGCTCGCGCCCGGCCTGCGCGCCGTACGGATAGCCGCCGGCGCCCGCGTCGACGGCGGCCGGCTGCGCGACGCGCTGCTGCGCCAGGCGCGGTGGCGGGGCGCGGACGTGCGCTCCGGGCGCGCGGCACTGGTCCGTACGGGCGATCGCGTCACCGGCGTCGAGGTGGACGGCGAGCGCATCACAGCGGACGCGGTCGTCGTCGCGGCCGGGGCCTGGGCGCCGGAGCTGCTGGCGCCGGTGGGGATCACCGTACGGATCGCGCCGCAGCGCGGGCAGATCGCGCACCTGTCGCTGCCCGGCGCCGACACCGGGCGCTGGCCCGTCGTCATACCCCGCGCCACCGGGCACTACCTCGTCCCGTTCGACGGCTCGCGGGTCGTGGCGGGCGCCACGCGCGAGTCCGGCACCGGCTTCGACCACCGGGTGACGGCCGGGGGACTGGCCGAGGTGCTGACCGAGGCCCTGGCGGTCGCGCCCGGCCTGGCGGACGCCACCCACCTGGAGACGCGCGTCGGCTTCCGCCCCGTCGGCCCGGACATCCGCCCGCTGCTCGGCCGGGTCCCCGGCCTGGACGGCCTGATCGTCGCCGACGGCCTCGGCCCGACCGGGCTGACCATCGGGCCCTGGGCGGGACGGGTGGCCGCGCTGCTGGCCACGGGCGCGAACCCGGGGCTCGATCTGGGGGCGTACGATCCGGTGCGCTGACCGGCGCACGGTTCCGGCGGGGGCGCACAGGACGCGCGAAGGCGCGCGGGGGCGCGCACCGACTCACCCGCCTCTCCCAACTCTTTGCCCACTCCTGATGCTCCCCATACGAGGCGGCCTTGGAGCCGGGTGGCCGATACGGGGACCATGGACGTATGAGGCGCCCACCCTTGGAGACCCATCCTGGTACCACCATCCGTACGGCGACCGCTGCGGCCGGCCGGCTCTCCCACGTGCGGTGGATCGCCGGCGGCACCGGAGCGGGCAAGAGCACCCTGGCGATAATCCTGGCGCGGCGCCACGGCGCCGTCATCTACCGCGGTGACCTGGCCCAGCACACCTGGCTGCCGCGCTGCACCCCACGCCGGCACCCGCACTTCCACGCGGCCCGCGACGAGCCGCCCGGCTCCCTGTGGGACAGCCGCGACCCCGACGAGGCGTGCGGGTTCGCGCAGCGCGTGGTTGCCGAAACCTTTGCCTTCGAGGTCGAGGACCTGCTCGCGATGCCCACCGACCGGCCCGTCCTGGTGGACTGGTTCGGCAACCTGCCGAGCCAGATCGCGCCCCTGCTCACCCGCCCCGACCAGGCAGTCTTCCTGCTCCCCACCCCGGAATTCCGCCTGGCCGCACTGCGCTCCCGGCGCAGCGTCCCGGTGCGCTCCCTGGTCAGCTGGGGCAGCCGGATCCCGGAAGCCACGCTGGCCCAGCGCCTGGCCCGGGACGAACTGTGGGACGCGGAGGTCCGCCGCCAGGCGGCCGCCCACGGGAACACGGTCATCACCATGGACGGCGGCCGACCGGCCACCGACCTCGCGGACGAGGTGGCGGAACGGTTCCGGCTGGGGACGGCGGCTTAGGGCGGCGCTGCGGCGGCTGCCTCAGTTCCGCTCGGCCGAAGGCGACCGTGCCGTCCAGCCCGCCAGCGCACTCAACAGGACCACCGCAGGCACCCACGCCAGCGCCGTCCGGCTCCCCTCGGCGGCGGCCAGGTGGGCGAAGACCGCCGCACCGATCGCGCCGCCCGCCATATCGAGACTGGTGAGCCAGGACATCGTCTTGGTGACCTCGCCCTCCTTCGCGAGGTCGCTGCCCACCGTACGCAGCGTGCCGAAAACCGAACCGAGGACCAGGCCGGCCACTGGGCTGAGGATGAGGACGGCGACCGGGGAGAGCCCGGCGCCCAGGGCGAGCGCGCCGCCTCCGGCCGCGAAGACGAGGAGCAGGACGGAGAGTTTGGGGCCGCGGGCCAAGAAGCGGGGCATGGTGCCCAGGACGAGGCTGCCCAGCACGCTGCCGATGGACAGGGCGCTCAGGTAGGCGCCGGTGAACACCGCCGCGTCGTGTTCCTTCGCGTAGATCGGCAGCAGTACGTCGGTGGCGGTCACCGCCAGGACGAAGAGGCCGTCCGCGATCAGCAGGCGCCGCAGGGGCGCGGAGGTGAGCGGCCCGAGCCAGTGCCGCCGCCCGGCCGGCCGCGCCGGGACCTCGGTGTCGAGCAGCAGGCACACGACGAAGGCGGTCAGCACCGCGATGACGACCAGGGGGACGACGGCGGAGAACGAGAGGCTGAGCCAACTGGCCAGTACCGGGCCGGTCACCAGGGCGGTGCCCATCATGGCCGAGTCGAGGGCCATGGCGGTGGTGAACATGCCCTGTGCGGCGGCGTTGTGCCAGACGGTGCGCATCAGGACGGCGATTGGCGGCGAGGTGGCCCCGAGGGCAGCCGACATCACCAGGACCGCGGTGGCCGACCCGGACCCGGACGCCGTCACGATCACCAGCACGGTCGCCGCCGTATAGCTCGCGAGACAGCCGAGCAGCACCGTACGGGGTGAGTGCCGGTCGATGAGCCGGCCCCGCAGCGGGGCGGTCACGCACTGGCCGACCGCAAGGCAGGCCACGGCCAGCCCCGCCGTCCCGTACGAATACGTCCGGCTCACCAGGAGCAGCAGGCTCAGCTCGACCATGCTGGACGGCAGCTTCGACGCCATGCCGACCGCGACGATCCGCCAGAACCCGGGCATCTGTCTCAGCTCCCGGTAACTGTGCAGCGGACCGCGCCGCGCGGCCTTCGGTAACGCTTCCGTCACCGCTGGGGATTCGGGGGACATCGTCGGGACTCCTCGCTTTGCTGTGCGGGCCGCAATGACCGGAAACTGTACGGTGGTTCGAGCGGGCGCCCGCATCCGGATCGGCGAAGACGGGGATGCACAGGGGCTGTTACGGCTTCCGCGCCTCGTGGAGCGGGCTGTTCGGCATCGGCGGCTTTCTGACGGTCCAGCGGGACGCCCGGGCCACCTGTAGAAGGAGTACGACGAGATCGCCGGCGTGGGGCTCCGACGGCCGGCATTGCTTGACGGGGGCACGGGGGCGAACCGCGTATTAGGGCAGCCGCCCCCTGCTACCTGCTACGGCACCCGCGCCGTCCACTCCGCCGAGCTGAACTTGCCGCCCGCCAGTTCCTGGGCGCGCTCCATCTCCTCCGGGGTGACCGCCCCGTCGCTGCCGCCGTACCGCGCGCGGAACGAACCGATCATCCGCTCGATGACCTCGGCGCGCGGCAGTCCGGTCTGGCGGCGCAGGGGGTCCACCCGCTTCTTCGCGCTGCGGGTGCCCTTGTCCGACAGCTTTTCCTTGCCGATGCGCAGGACCTCGACCATCTTGTCCGCGTCGATGTCGTACGACATGGTCACGTGGTGCAGCACGGCCCCGTCACCGGCCACCATGCGCTTCTGCGCGGCGCCGGCGATCTTTCCGGCGTCCGTCGCGATGTCGTTGAGGGGCTTGTACCAGGCGTTGATGCCCATGTCGCCGAGGGCGGTCAGCACCCAGTCGTCCAGGTAGGCGTAGCTCTCGGCGAAGGTCAGTCCCTGTACGAGGGAGGCGGGGACGCACAGGGAGTAGGTGATGGTGTTGCCGGGCTCGACGAACATCGCGCCCCCACCGCTGATCCGCCGCACCACCGTCACGTCGTGCCGCGCGGCGCCCTCCGGGTCGACCTCGTTGGCGAGGGACTGGAAGCTGCCGATGATGACCGCCGGGCGGTCCCACTCCCACACCCGCAGTGTCGGCGGACGCCGCCCGGCGGCCACCTCGGCGGTCAGCACCTCGTCCAACGCCATGTGCAGCGCGGGCGGTTGGGGGGCCTCGTGGATGATCTGCCAGTCGAAGTCCGTCCAGTCGGTGGCCTGCGCGACCGCGCGGCGCACCGCGATACCGACGGCCTCCGAGGTGAAGCCGAACAGCACCGCGCCGGGCGGCAGCGCCGCGTCGATCCGGGCCGCCAGTCCGCGCGCGTCGGTGTCCGCCGGCGCGCCCTCCAGCGCCGCGTCGATGGCGCCCAGCGCCTCGTCCGGCTCCAGGAAGAAGTCTCCCGCGACATGGACGTCGCGCAGCGCCCCGCCCGTCACGTCGAGATCGACGACCACCAGCTTGCCGCCCGGCACCTTGTACTCACCGTGGTGCTTGCCCTGCACGGCGCATCCTCCCGCTGTCTGTTCCCGGCGCGCGGCCCGGTGGCCGGCAGCCGGGTCAACCGTAGCGCCGCCGGTTTCATTTCCGGCAAAGGGGGCGGTTCGGGGGCGGGCCGGTCAGGGGGCCAGCGTGGCGAGCAGCTCCGGGAGGGCGGTGCCGATGGGGGTGCGGATCGTCTCGGCGGCGAGTGCGTCGTACGGGGTGGGCTCGGCGTTGACGATGATCAGCCGGGCGCCGTGCTCGGCGGCCAGCCCCGCGAGCGAGGCGGCGGGCTGCACCTGGAGGCTGGTGCCCACCGCGATGAAGACATCGGCGGCCTTGGCGACGCTCATGGCCGTACCGAGCACCTCCGGGTCGAGGCGTTCGCCGAACATGACGGTGGCCGACTTCAGGATGCCGCCGCAGCCGGTGCACGCCGGGTCGGGGTCGCCCGCGGCCACCCGCTCCAGGGCCTCGGACATCGGCGACCGGGCGTCGCAGCCGGTGCAGAGGACGGTGCGGGCCGTGCCGTGCAGTTCGAGCACCTTGCGGTCGGGCACGCCCGCGAGCTGGTGCAGCCCGTCGACGTTCTGCGTGATGACGCGGACCGGCACGCCCGAGCGCTCCAGCCGGGCGATCGCCTCATGGGCGGCGTTCGGCCGGGCGCGCAGGGCGGGACTGTCCTGCCGCATCCGCCAGGAACGGCGCCGGATCTCCGGATCGTTCATGTAGTACTCGTACGTCACCAGCTTCTCGGCCTCCGGGTCCTGCCGCCACAGCCCGTTCGGGCCGCGGTAGTCCGGGATGCCGGAGTCGGTGGAGATGCCGGCGCCGCTGAGGATCGCCACCAAGGGGCGTCGCGCGGCGTCGTGGGGCGCGGGGCTGGTGGGGGCCGTACCGGTCATGGTGCGAGCGTATGCGGAGGGTGGCCGGGGCGGCGAACGGATTTGCGACGGGCCGGCGGACCGGCCGATGCGACCAGGACGCGGCCCGCTCACCGGCATTGCCGGCGCTTCAACGGGGGAGAGGGCGGACAGAAGACCCCCGACCGCCCGTACGCACGTGAGGAGCCCCGTGTTCACCACCCGCCCCACCCTTCAGGGAACCTTCGGCATGGCCGCGACCACGCACTGGCTGGCCTCGCAGTCCGCGATGGGCGTGCTGGAGGACGGTGGCAATGCCTTCGACGCGGCGGTGGCCGCCGGGTTCGTGCTGCATGTCGTCGAGCCGCATCTGAACGGGCCGGCGGGTGAGGTGCCCGTGATCATCGCGCCCGCGGACGGGGCGGTGCGGGTGCTGTGCGGGCAGGGGCCGGCGCCCGCCGGGGCGAGCGTGGCGCACTACACCTCGCTGGGGCTCGGGCTGGTGCCCGGCACCGGGCCGCTCGCCGCCGCTGTCCCCGGTGCGTTCGACGCATGGATGCTGCTGCTCCGTGATTACGGCACCAGAACGCTGGGGGAGGTGCTGAAGTACGCCATCGGGTACGCGGAGCACGGGCACCCGGCGGTCGAGCGGGTGGGCCAAACGGTGGCGACGGTCCGGGAGCTGTTCGAAACGGAGTGGATATCGTCCGCCGAGATCTATCTGCCGGACGGGCGGCCGGTGGCGCCCGGCGGGCTGCTCGGGAACCGGCCGCTGGCGGCCACCTGGCGCCGTCTGATCAGCGAGTCCGAGGCCGCGGCGGCGGGCCGGGAGGCGCAGATCGACGCCGCCCGGCGGATCTGGCGCGAGGGTTTCATCGGTGAGGCGCTGGCCGCGTTCGCCGCCCGTCCCGCCATGGACACCTCCGGCGAGCGGCACGCGGGCACGCTGACGGGCGATGACCTGGCGGCCTTCTCCGCGACGTACGAGGACCCGGTGACATACGACTGGAACGGGTGGACGGTGGCGAAGGCGGGGCCCTGGTCGCAGGGGCCCGCCCTGCTCCAGCAGCTCGCTCTGCTGCCATCGGAACTGCCCGAGTACGGGAGTCCCGAGTATGTGCACCTGCTGGTCGAGGGGTGCAAGCTCGCCATGGCCGACCGTGAGGCGTGGTACGGCGACGCGGCCGAGGTGCCGGTCGCGGCGCTGCTGAGCGATGACTACAACGCGGCGCGGCGGGCGCTGATCGGCGAGCACGCCTCGTACGAGCTGCGGCCCGGCAGCCCGGACGGCCGTATGCCGCGGCTGAGCAAGCACGCCCTGGCTGTCGCGGCGGGCGAGGACGCCGCCGGGGCGCCGGGCGCCGCCGGTGCGGGCGAGCCGACGGTGGCGACGGCCGACAGTCCCGGCGCGGCCCCTGCCATCGCGCCCGAGGTCGACCGGAGCGGCGCCACGCGCGGCGACACCTGCCACATCGACATCGTGGACCGCTGGGGCAACATGGTCTCGGCGACGCCCTCCGGCGGCTGGCTCCAGTCCAACCCGGTGGTCCCGGCGCTCGGGTTCCCGCTCGGTACGCGCCTTCAGATGGCCTGGCTGGAGGAGGGACTGCCCAACTCGCTCACCCCGGGGCGCCGCCCGCGCACCACTCTCACGCCCTCGCTGGCTTTGCGCGACGGGGTCGCGGTGATGGCGTTCGGTACGCCCGGCGGCGACCAGCAGGACCAGTGGCAGCTGCACTTCCTGCTCGCCGCCGCCCTGCGCGCGCCGGTACGCGGCGGCCTCGACCTCCAGGGCGCCATCGACGCGCCGAACTGGCACAACGATTCCTTCCCCGGCTCGTTCTTCCCGCGCGCCATGGTGCCGGGCAGCGTCACGGTCGAGTCCCGTATCGGTACGGACGTGATCGGGGAGCTGCGGCGGCGCGGGCACCGGGTGACGGTGGGCGACGCCTGGTCGGAGGGGCGGCTGTCGGCGGTGGCGCGGGACCCGGAGACGGGGGTGCTGTCGGCGGCGGCGAACCCGCGCGGGATGCAGGGGTACGCGGTCGGGCGGTAGACGGGGCGCATCCCTCGGTGCCCGGGCGCCCGGCATCCGGAGTTCACCTCCTGTCCAGGCCGTGTGTCAGTGGGGCGTGGTTCGATGGAGTCATGATCGAAGCAATGCGTACGGATACGGGAGACGCAACGGAAGAGACGGGCGGCGCCTCCCTACACACGGCGGACGAGGTGCTGCGCGCGCTGGACGCAGCCGCCGTCGAGGACGCCGTCCGCAAGGCGGCGGCGGCCGAGATCATGCCGAGGTTCCGGCAGCTCGCCGCCCATGAGGTGCTGGAGAAGAACGGCCCGCACGACCTCGTCACGGTCGCCGACCGGCTCGCCGAGGAGCAGCTGACCGCCGCCCTGACGAGCCTGCTGCCCGGCTCGCTGGTCGTCGGCGAGGAGGCGGTGCACGCCGACCCGGCCGTGCTCGACGCGCTGCGCGGCGACGCGCCCGTGTGGATCGTCGACCCGGTCGACGGCACCCGCCAGTTCGTGCACGGCGACCCGGGCTTCGCCACACTCGTCACCCTGGCGCTGCGCGGCGAACTGCTCGCCTCCTGGACGTACGCCCCCGCCCTGGACCTGATGGCGGTCGCCCGCCGCGGCGCGGGCGCCGAGCTGAACGGCCAGCCGCTGCGCCCCGGCTCCCCGGCGCCCGGCGCGGTGCTGGAGGTGGCGATCTCGCACTACGACTTCACCGACGACGAGCAGAAGCGGGTCCTGGCCCTGCTGGAGACCGACGGCGTCGCCCCGCGCCCCTGCGGCTCGGCGGGCCTGGAGTATCTGCACATCGCGCGCGGCGAGCTGGACGCGGTGGCCTTCAGCTGGGAGAACGCCTGGGACCATGCGGCCGGGCTGCTGCTCGTCCACGAGACGGGCGGCGCGAGCGGCACGGTCGCCGGCGAGCCGTTCCGCATAGCCGGCGGCAACGCGCTGCCGTTCACCGCGGCCCGGGACGCGGCGACGGCCCGGCGTATCCTCGGACTGCTGGCGGCCGCCGACTGATCCTCAAGGGCGAGGGTCGCAGACGAGGGGAGTGGCGCAGGTGCCGACGATGCTCGATGCCGTGGTGATCGGGGCGGGCCCCAACGGGCTGACCGCGGCCGTCGAACTGGCCCGCCGCGGCATGGCCGTCGAGGTCTTCGAGGCGCACGCCACCATCGGGGGCGGCGCCCGTACCGAAGAGCTGACGCTGCCCGGTTTCCGGCACGACCCCTGTTCGGCGGTGCACCCGCTCGCCGCGGGCTCGCCCGCCTTCACCGCCATGGGCCTGGAGCGGTACGGCCTGGAGTGGCTGCACCCCGACATCCCGATGGCGCACCCCTTTCCCGACGGCACGGCCGCGGTGCTCGCCCGCTCCGTCGGCGAGACGGCGATGTCCCTCGGCGCGCACGACGCCGGCACGTACCGCAGACTCCTCGCGCCGTTCCTCGGCAAGTGGGACACCCTGGCCGCCGACTTCCTGCGTACGCAGTGGCTCGGCCTGCCGCGCGACCCGGTGACGTACGCCAGGTTCGGTCTGGCCGCGGCCCAGCCGGTCGCGCTCCTCAACCGGCGCTTTCGGGACCAGAAGGCGCGCGGCCTGTTCGCCGGGCTCGCCGCCCATGTCATCGCCCCGCTCACCAGCCCCGGCACGGCCGGAGCCGCCATCATGTTCGCCCTCGCCGCGCACGCGGGCGGCTGGCCGGTCCCGCGCGGCGGCTCGCAGGCCATTCCCGACGCCCTGGCCGCGCTGCTGCGCCTGCACGGCGGTGTGGTGCACACGGGCTTCGAGGTCAAGCGGCTGGACGACCTGCCCCCGGCCCGCGCGTACATCTTCGACACCTCGCCGACCGCCCTCGCCCGGATCGCCGGGCTCGGCAACGCCTACCGCGGCGTACGGTACGGCCCCGGCGTCTTCAAGATCGACTACGCGCTCTCCGGCCCGGTGCCGTGGACCTCCGCCGAGGCCCGCCGGGCGGGCACCGTGCACCTCGGCCCCACCAGCGGCGAGATCGGCACCGCGCTGCGCGCCGCCGCCGACGGCCGCGCCCCGTCCGTACCGTTCCTGATCACCTCGCAGCCGAGCCTGATCGATTCCACCCGCGCCCCCGAGGGCAGGCACACCTTCTGGGTGTACGGCCATGTCCCGCACGGCTGGGAGGGCGACGCCACGGACGCCGTGGAACGCCAACTGGAGCGCTTCGCGCCCGGGTTCCGCGATCTGGTGCTGGCCCGCGCCGTCGCCGGACCGCCCCAGCTGGCCGCCCGCAACGCGAACTACGTCGGCGGCGACATCTGCGCCGGCTCCGCCGCGGGCCTCGGCCTGGTCATCCGCCCCAAGCTCGCCCGCAACCCGTACACCACCGCCCATCCGGCGGTCTTCCTCTGCTCCCAGTCCGCCCCGCCCGGCCCCGGCGTGCACGGCATGGCGGGGCACCACGCCGCCAGGGCGGTCTGGCAGCGCCTGCGCCCCGTTCGCTGACCGGGGCGGGCTCTCCCACCTGCTGAAACACCTCCGATGCCACTCCCGGCTTGACGTGCAACCAAACGGTTGCCAATCTGAAGGTGAGGGGGTTGGCAATGGACGAGGTGTTCAAGGCGCTCGCCGACGCGAGCCGCAGGCGGCTGCTGGACCGGCTGAACGAGCGGAACGGTCAGAGCCTGCGCGAGCTGTGCGCGGGACTGGAGATGAGCAGGCAGGCGGTGTCCAAGCACCTGGCGGTGCTGGAGGGCGCGGGCCTGGTCACGATGGTCCGGCACGGCCGGGAGAGGCTGCACTACCTCAATCCCGTACCCATCCACGATCTTGCCGACCGCTGGATCGGCCGGTACGAGCGGGGCCGGATGGCCGCGCTCGGCAATCTGAAACACGCCCTGGAAGGAACGGCGATGAGCAAGCCCGAGTTCGTCTACACGATCTACATCCACACCACGCCCGAGAAGCTCTGGGAGGGCCTGACCAGCCCGGAGTTCCTGAAGCAGTACCACGGCGGCTGGGCGCCCTCCTCCGACTGGAAGGCCGGCTCGAAGGTGCTGTGGCCCGTCGAGGACGGCGGTGAGCCGCAGGACCTCGGCCAGGTCGTCACCGAGTCGGAGCCCGGCAAGCGGCTCGCCTACACCTGGCACACGCTGCAGCCGATGCACCAGGAGATGTTCGGCATGAGCGACGCGGAGTTCGCCGAGGCGGTCAAGGAGCGCTCGAAGGTCGCCTTCGACATCGAACCGGCCGAGGAGCCGGAGCTGGGCGTGAAGCTGACCATCACCCACGACGGCTTCGACTCGGCCGACTCCAAGATGCTGGAGGGCGTCAGCGGCGGCTGGATCATGATGCTGTCGGAGCTGAAGACCATCCTCGAAAGGGACTGACCGCTGTTCGGCGGACCGCTGCTCAGAGGTCCAGCACCAGCCGCGGCCCCAGCGCCCGCGACACGCAGGCGTACATCCGGCCCTCGGGGGCGCCGATGTCGTCCCGGTGCTCGGGCTCCCCGTCCAGGACGAGGAGTTCGCAACTGCCGCAGACGCCCTCGCGGCACCCGGACGGTATCGGAAACCCGGCGTGGTTCAGGGCGTCCAGCAGCGATTCGTCGGCCGGCACCGGGACGGTACGCGCCGATCGCGCGCACACCGCGTCGAACGCCGTGTTGGGTGCGAACACCCTGGGCTGCGGCTGGAACCGCTCGGCGTGCAGCTGCCCGGCGGGGAAGGCGGCCTCCGCCGCCGCGAGCATGGAGGCCGGGCCGCAGCAGTAGACCAGGGTGCCGGGTTCCAGGGCCGCCGCCAGCGCGCCGAAGTCCGGCCTGCCGTGCTCGCGGGTGGCGACGATACGTACGGCGTCCCCGTAGGCGGCGCGCAGTTCACCGGCGAAGGGCATGGCGTCGGCCGAGGGCCCCGCGTACACGAGCGAGGCCGGTATGCCTGCCGCGGTCGCCGCGCGCAGCATCGGCAGGACGGGCGTGATGCCGATCCCGCCCGCGAGGAAGAGGTAGCGCGGCGCGGGCACGAGGGGGAAGTGGTTGCGCGGCAGGGACACGTCCAGCGTGCGGCCCGGGCGCAGAAAACGGTGGATGTATTCGGAGCCGCCCCGGCTGAGCGGGTCGTACCGTACGGCGACGCGGTAGGTCTCGCGGTCCGCGGGGTCGCCGCACAGGGAGTACTGCCGGGTCAGCCAGTTCGGCAGGGCCACGTCGACATGGGCGCCCGGCTCCCAGGGAGCCAGCGGGCCGTCGGCGCCGCGCAGGACGAGCGAGACGACGTCGTCGGTGACCGGGTCGAGGCGTTCGAGGAGGGTCCGCTGCATCGGTGATTCCCTTTCCGGCAGGGTCAGAAGAGCTTGCGGTACGACTCTTCGAGGACGGCTTCGAAGCGCTGCGGGTCGATGTCGCCCCCGAACTGCGCGGCGGCGATCTCACCGACCGACGGCAGCTCGTCGGCGAGGGCCTGGCTCGCCGGGTCCCACAGCCGGGACCGCAGCAGCGCGCGGCCGCAGTGGAAGAACGCCTCGGCCACCTCGACGACGATCGCCAGCACCGGCGCCTTGGCCTCGGTGCGCATCCGGGCCAGCACATCGGGCTCGTCGGTGGGGTAGGCCCGGCCGTTGACCCGCAGCGTCTCCGACATCCCGGGCACCAGGAAGAGCAGCCCCACCTCGGGGTTCTCCGCGATGTTGCGGAAGGAGTCGGCGATCCGGTTGCCCGGCCGGTCGGGTATCGCGAGGGTGTGCTCGTCGAGGACCTTCACGAACCCCGGGTAGTCGCCGCGCGGCGAGCAGTCGGCGCGTCCGGCCGCGTCCGCCGTGGCCAGCGAAGCGAAGGGCGAGTGCGCGATGAAGCGGCGGGCGAACGCGTCGATGTGGTCGATCTTCTTGTTCTCCAGCATGGACTCGGGCTCACCGAGCAGGGCGCGGACCGCGTCCGGGGGCAGCCGGCGGGGGCGGGTGCGTAGCTGCGTCATGAAGGCTCCTTCCAGGAGGGCGGCACGGCGGGGGCGCGGCGCGCCGGCACGCTCGGCCGACAGCGGCAACGGCCGCTCCGCCGCAGCTCATGACACTATTGTGAGTAATTGCTCAGGTCTCTGCCACTCGCATTCGAGGGGCCGCCCAGGAGGTGTCATGGCGCCGGACCACCGGGGACTAACGCCACGTAAACAGCCACGCCAGGCCCGCGCCGAAGCCACCCGGCAGCGCATCCTCACCGCGGCTGCTCACGTTTTCGCCGAGTACGGCTACGCCGCGGGGACCACCAACCGCATCGCCGCACGGGCGCGGGTCTCGATCGGATCGCTGTACCAGTACTACCCGAACAAGGACGCGATCCTGGCGGAGCTGCTGATCCGGCACCTCGACGCCGGGGCCGCCGCCGTCGGGGAGCGGCTGGACGGGCAGCTGCCCGACTCCCTCGAAGAGACCATCCGGCTCTTCGTCCGCACCTCGGTCGACAGCCACCTGGACGACCCCCAGCTGCTGC
Organism: Streptomyces sp. NRRL F-5755; assembly: GCF_001279365.1. NCBI lineage: Bacteria > Bacillati > Actinomycetota > Actinomycetes > Kitasatosporales > Streptomycetaceae > Streptomyces > Streptomyces sp. NRRL F-5755. The sequence goes on from NZ_LGCW01000114.1 coordinate 125,424, forward strand.
GCGTGATGGCCGAGCAGGGCCCCCGCACCCCGGAACTCCTCGACAAGGTCGCCCGGCACCACCGGGCGCGGGTCGCCTCCGTCCAGGCGCTGTTCGAGCGCCATCCGCAGGTCCGGGTGGCGGACACCTACGTCGCCGCCCGGCTCGCCGTGGCCACGATCGAACTCCTCACCCACCAGCTCCTGGCGGCACCCGACCCCGTGGACGCCACCCGGTTCGAGAACGAGCTGGTGGCCATGCTCACCGGCTATCTCACGACGGAACGCTGACGGTACGGGCGTCCGCGGCGCCGGCGGGCGCCGCGGCCGGAAATGCCGGTGCGGCCCGCTCGCCGCGCGTGGTAATCCCCTTGCCATGAGCGATCTCCAGACGGCACGGCTGGTGCTCCACCCGCTCACCGTCGCCGAGGCGGAGCGGGTGGCGGCGCGCACTCCGGCGGGCGGGGACCGGTGGGCGCCCGGCTATCCGACGGACGGCGACGTGGAGTCCGCCACCGACTTCCTGCGGCGCTGCGCGGCCACCGGCAACCCGCAGCCCTTCGGCGACTACGAGATACGCCGCCGGGCGGACGGGCTGGTCATCGGCAGCCTGGGCTACAACCGGCCGCCCGCAGCGGACGGCAGCGTGACCGTCGGCTACGGCCTGGTCCCCGCGGCACGCGGCCACGGATACGCGACGGAAGCCCTGTGCGAGCTGCTGCGCCTCGCCAGGGAACGCGGCGTCACCTGCGTCAAGGGCGACGCCGACCACGACAATGTCGCCTCCCAGCGGGTCATGGCCGCCGCCGGAATGCGGCCGGCGGGCGAGGACGAGCGGGTGAAGTACTTCGAGATCACCTGGCCCGCCCCGGCAGCGAGTCCGGCCGGGCCCCCGGACCCCTCCGCCGCCGGCGACCGGGACGGCGGGCCATGATGGACGCATGACCGCATCCGCCCCCGCCCTCACCCTCGTCGCCGGTGACATCACCGAGCAGCCGGTCGACGCCGTCGTGAACGCCGCCAACTCCTCGCTGCTGGGCGGCGGGGGAGTGGACGGCGCGATCCACCGGCGCGGCGGCCCGGAGATCCTGGCCGAGTGCCGCGCGCTCCGCGCCTCCCACTACGGCAAGGGCCTGCCCACCGGACAGGCCGTGGCGACCACGGCGGGCCGGCTGCCGGCCCGCTGGGTGATCCACACGGTCGGCCCGGTCTGGGCGGAGTCCGAGGACCGCTCGGACCTGCTCGCCTCCTGCTACCGCGAGGCGCTGCGGGTCGCCGACGAGCTCGGCGCCCGCACCGTCGCCTTCCCGGCGATCTCCGCCGGGATCTACCGCTGGCCGCTGGACGACGCGGCCCGTATCGCGGTCGGGACGGTACGGGCCGCGAAGACGTCCGTGGCGGAGGTGCGCTTCGTCCTGTTCGACGAGCGGGCGTACCAGGCGTTCGCGGCGCAGGTGGGCTGACCGGCCGCGCGGCGGGTCCGCCGGGCGCGGCTCAGTGCCAGGCGAACCGCGCCGACACGCACGGGTCCTCGTTGCGGTACCCGAGCCGGTCGTAGAGCCGCTCGGCGGGCGCGTTGTCGGCCAGCTGCCACAGCGTGCAGAAGCCGTGCTGCCGTACGGTGTGCCGGGTCAGCCACGAGGTCAGCGCGGCCCCGAGGCCCTGGCCGCGCTGGGCGGCGTCGGTGGCGACCGACGCCATCAGCGGCGCGCCGCTGTCCCGCAGGCTGCTCATCGCGCCGCACGCCACCAGCCGCCCGTCCGCGCCGCGGATACCGGCCCACAGGCTCACGTCCGACGAGCCGGGGCCCGTCGAATGGGCCGGACTGTGCTCGTTGAGGAAGGCGAGCAGTTCCCCGTGGTGGCTCTCGTCGAGCGCGACCACGCGGTCCTCCGCCGGGTGGACGGCCGGTTCCTCCAGCGTCCAGCGGAAGACCCACTCGACCACGTCCGTCACCGCGAGATGGCGGCCGACCAGCGTCTCGGTGCCGCGCGGCCCGGTGAACTCCCGTACGCCGTCGGGAAAGCCCTGCGCCGCACGCAGCACGAGACCGGCGGCGGCGTCCGCCTCGCCGACGCTCCACACGTGCCCGCGGACGGCGTCGAGCCAGGCGACGGCGCCGGTGTTGCACCAACTGGTCCGGTCGGCGGGCCGCTGCCGCGCGGCGCCGAAACGCAGGAGGGCGGCGCCCTCCTGGAGCTGAAGGCCCTGGGTGAACAGGTCCTCGGTCCGGGGGAGAAGAGTCGTTGCCTGCATCACTCTCTGAGAAGGACGTAGGGGAGGGAGCGACCCCGGACACGCTGGAGGCGCGGCCGGAACCGTTCGTCTGAAGGAGGGGGTCCCGGCAGCGGCAGCGCACGCGTGCGCGCCCGGCCAACCGGGTCGCCCACTCTCGCATACCGCCCCCGGACCGGCGCAAATTCGCGGCGAGTGCCGTATGCCACGTCGGGTTGGACCGCCATTTCCGCCCACTTACCTCCGGGCTGCCGCAGGTCACCGAACACTGATGTCGGAAAACCGCCAGCCCGGCGCCCGCGGCTGCCCGATCCTGGACCCATGCACACCGACTTCGAGCGCTGTCTGCGCGCCGTCCGGTCCAAGGACGCCCGCTTCGACGGGTGGTTCTACACGGCGGTGCGCACCACGCGCATCTACTGCCGCCCCAGCTGCCCGGTCGTGCCGCCCAAACCCGAGAACATGACCTTCTACCCGAGCGCCGCCGCCGCGCAGCAGGCCGGCTACCGCGCCTGCAAACGGTGCCGCCCGGACGCCAGCCCCGGATCGCCGCAGTGGGACGAGCGCGCCGACTGCGTCGCGCGCGCCATGCGGCTGATCGCCGACGGCGTCGTGGACCGCGAGGGCGTGCCGGGGCTGGCCGCCCGCCTCGGCTACAGCACCCGCCAGGTCGAGCGGCAACTGCTCGCCGAGCTCGGCGCCGGGCCGCTCGCACTGGCCCGCGCGCAGCGCGCCCAGACCGCGCGGCTGCTCGTCGAGACCACCGAACTGCCCATGGCCGACGTGGCGTTCGCCGCCGGATTCGCCAGCATCCGCACCTTCAACGACACGGTGCGCGAGGTGTTCGCGCTCGCGCCCACCGAACTGCGGCGGCGCGCCCGGCCGGGCACCGGCACGGCGGCCCCGCCCGGCACACTCGCCCTGCGGCTGCCCTTCCGGCAGCCGCTGTGCCCGGACAACCTCTTCGGACACCTGGCCGCGACCGCCGTACCGGGCGTGGAGGAATGGCGGGACGGCGCGTACCGGCGCACGCTCGCCCTCCCGTACGGGCACGGGATCGTCGCCCTCACCCCGCGCGCCGACCACATCGACTGCCGGCTCTCCCTGACCGACCTGCGCGACCTGGCGGGGGCCATCGCCCGCTGCCGCCGGATGCTCGACCTGGACGCCGACCCGGAGGCGGTGGACGGGCTGCTGGGCGAGGACCCCGTACTGGCCCCGCTGGTCCGCAAGGCGCCGGGGCGGCGGGTGCCGCGCACGGTGGACGCGGACGAGTTCGCGGTACGGGCCGTCCTGGGCCAGCAGGTGTCCACCGCGGCGGCGCGTACGCACGCGGGGCGGCTGGTCACCGCGTACGGCCGGAAGATCGACGACCCGGCGGGCGGCCTCACCCACCTCTTCCCGGCCCCCGCCGAGCTGGCCGCACTGGACCCCGAGACGCTCGCCATGCCGCGCACCCGGCGCGCCACCCTCACCACCATGATCACCGCCCTCGCCGACGGCACCGTCCAGCTCGGCGTCGGCAGCGACCGCGACCGGGCCCGCGCCCAGCTGGCGGCGCTGCCCGGCGTGGGCCCCTGGACCGTCGAATGCATCGCCATGCGCGCGCTCGGCGACCCCGACGCGTTCACCCCGACCGACCTGGGCCTGCGCCGCGCCGCCGCCGGCCTCGGCCTGCCGGCCACCCCGGCGGCGCTGATACGGCACTCGGCGCGCTGGCGCCCATGGCGCGCGTACGCCGTCCAGTACCTCTGGGCCACCGACGACCACCCCATCAACCACCTCCCCACCGACTGAGGCCGCCATGCCCACACCCGATTCCGCACCCTCTCCCGCGCCCGGCAGCGGCACACGTCGCCACGCCCTGCTGCCCGACACGCCGTACGGCCCGCTGACCCTCGTGGCCGAGGGCGACGCGCTCGTCGGCCTCTACATGACCGGCCAGCGCCACCGCCCGCCCCAGGAGTCCTTCGGTCTGCCGGAGGGCATCACGGAGCCACCCTTCGCGGCGGCCGTCCAGCAGCTGCGCGCCTACTTCGACGGCACGCTCACCGACTTCGACCTGCCCCTCGCCCCACGGGGCACGCCCTTCCAGCGCCGCGTCTGGGACGCCCTGCGCGAGATCCCGTACGGCGCGACACTCTCGTACGGACAGCTCGCCGAACGCCTCGGCAAGCCCTCGGCCGCCCGCGCGGTCGGCCTGGCCAACGGCAAGAACCCGATCGGCATCATCATCCCGTGCCACCGCGTCATCGGGGCGAGCGGCAGCCTCACGGGCTATGGCGGCGGGCTGGACCGCAAGCGTCGGCTGCTGTCCTTCGAGCGGGGCGGTGCCGAGCGGGGAGACGGCGCGCAGGGGCAGGTGCCGCTGTTCGAGTGAGACGAGCGGCCGGCCGCCGCCCGCACCCTCAGCCCGCGCTCTCCACCACCGCCCGTACATCCGCCACCAACTCCTCCGCCGCCTTCAGCGAACGCGTCAACTCCGGCCCCGTACGCCCCAGTCCGCCCAGCAGCGCGCTCGCCCGCTCCTCGAAGCCGGGCGGCGCGTCGGGCAGGGCAGCGGCGGCGGCGAGCGCGCCCTTCTCGTTGATCAGCCAGGTCCGGTGGTGAGCGTGCAGGGCCTGGGTCAGATCGCCCACCGCGCGCGCCAGGCACAGCGCCGCGTGCAACGTGTCCGCGGACGCATGCGACTTGCCCGCCATGGCCACGGAAAACCCGGCATCCCAGACCGCCGTCCCGGCCAGCGCACCCCGCAGCGGCTCCGGATACTCCCGCATCTCCGCCTTCAACCGCCCCAGTTCACCGGACGGATCGGCCAGGACACGCGCCAACGCCAGCTCACCCGCGTACGCCGGAGACCAGAACCCCATCGGATGCCCCACCTGGGCCCCGATCTCGAACCGCCCCGCCCGGCACTCCCGCCACACCTTCCCCACCCGGTCCACATCCCGCAACAACCAGTCCACATGCCGCCCATCCGGCATCACCAGCCACGCCCCACCATTCACCCAGTCCCCCCAGGCCCCCGGCCCGTGAATCTCCACCGGCACACCCGTGACCTCGGCGGCCAGCTCCGCAAGAGCGGCGAGATCAGGCTCCCCGCGGTAGTAGACGCCGAGATCCCAGTCGGAGTCGGGCCGGTGGGTGCCCCGGGCCCGGCTGCCGCCGAGGGTTACGCCGATGACGCCGGGGACTTCGGTGAGGGCGGGGGCTCCGTGGTGGGGCCAGTAGTCGTCGTGCGCTGCCTGTGCCCCGCTGCCGTCGGCCTCCATGTTCTCCTGCATACCGGCAGCCTAGGACGCCCGCCGCACCCCTGGGGCAGGCACCTGACGGCCGAGCGTCCGTTCAGCGGCTGAGTGCGTCGAGATCGACGGTGGCCGCCATGGCCCGGGCACCGGCGTCGTTGAGGTGCATTCCGTCGCCGCTGTCGAACTCGGCGCGGATGTGGTCCGGCCGGTCGGGGTCGGCCACGGCGTGGGCGACGTCGAAGACGGAGTCGAAGGTGCCGCAGGTACGGATCCACTCGTTGATCCGGCGCCGGGCGGCGAGGCCCTCGGGAGTGTTGTGCCCCGGGTAGACCGCACCGGCGAACGGGCCGATGGTCGCCGCGTGGACCGTCAGGCCGGCGGCGTGTGCGCGGCGGGCGAGTTCGGTGAACCCGGCGATCAGATCGTCGGCGGTGGCGGGAGGCAGGCCGAGCATGCCGGGCAGGGCCAGGTCGTTGATGCCCAAGTGGATCAGAACGTGGGCCGCGCCGGGTACGGACAGCACGTCTCGCTCGAAGCGCGCGAGGGCGTGTTCGCCGATCTCGTCGGTGAGCAGCCGGTTGCCGGCGATGCCCTGGTTGACGGCCCAGCCGCGCTCCAGGCGCCGGTTGAGCGCGTCGACGGAGCGCTGGTTGGCGCCGTGGGTGGTGCCGACGCCTTCGAACCAGGAGTCCCCGAACGCGACGGTGACCGCGGTGTCCTCGGCCGTCAGGACGTCGACGCCGGTCACGTAGAACCGGCCGTGGACCTGCTTTGCTCCGGGAAGGGCCGCAGCGCCGGCCCGGCTGCCGCTGGTGACGTAGGCGTTCTCGGCGGGCATGTGCGCGTAGGTGGCCGGGCCGGTCTCGTCCGGCAGGTGGAGGCTGAGCATCAGGTCGGAGCCGGCCTGTACCGGCAGGTCGACCGGATCGCTGACGACCTCGCCACCGGCCGGGATCGTCACGGGCCCGGTCCCGGCGAAGCGCAGTCCGGTGTCGGTCTCCGTGACGATCTCGTCCGCGTTCTTGCGTATGGCCACCCGGGCGTCGGCGACGGTCAGGGCGGCGCGGCCGTAGCGGTGGGAGAGGTGCACCCGTATCGCCTCGCCGCCACCGGCCATGTGCAGTACCTGGCGCACGGTCTGGTCGTCGAAGCCGTGTGGCTGGCTGAGCCGGACCTTTTCGTACGGGCTGATCACCGCGCTGCGGAAGCCGGCCACCCACTGCTTGGTCATGTTGCGTTCTTCTCCTGGGGGCTGAGAGTTGTTTCCTGTTGTCGCGCGACCGCTGTGGCGGAGGCCGCGGGCTCGTTCTGGGACGCCGCTGTAAGGGTTTCGGTGCGGGCGGGCGGGCGGGACGGTGACGGAGCGGAGCATCGCCGCGGCGATGACGTAGGCCCAGGGCGCGAGGCCGGGGCCGGGCGTCATCGGAGGTCCTTGTCCGTGGGTGCGAGAGCGGTCAGGAAGGTGGTGACGTGCGCGGCCGCGGCCTCCCGTGCGGCCTGCACGTCGCCGTCGCGGATCGCCCGCAGGATGCGGGTGTGCCCGGGGCCGCGTAGTGCTCCTGGGGGCGGCGCACCCCGCCGAGCCGGACCGAGTCCCGCACCGAGCCGAGCATGGTGGTGTACAGACGCTCCAGTACCGGATTGCCCGCCGCCTCCACGACGGCCGAATGGAACTCCACCGCGGCCCGGTTGAACTCACCGCCCCTGCCGTCGCGGTGAGCGGCCGTCTGGCGCTCGTGTGCGGCGGCCATGCGGTCCAGGTCGGCCTGACCGCGGCGCTCCGCGGCGAGCCCGGCGGCCTCCACCTCCAGGCCACGCCGCGTCTCCAGTACGGAGCGCAGCTCGGCGTCGGCGAGGTAGCGGTGCAGCACCGTGTCGACCTCGTGCGTACCGCGTACGAACGTCCCCCGCCCCTGAGCGGTCTCCAGCAGCCCCACATGGACCAGAGCCTGTACGGCCTGCCGCAGCGTGCCGCGGCTGACCTGAAGCTCCGCCACGAGGTCGTCCTCGACGGGGATCTTGCTGTCCAGGGGCCACCGGCCGCTGACGATCTGCGTCTTCAGCCGTTCGATGGTGCCCTCGATCAGTGCCGACCGCGGTACTGCGCGCATGTGCTCCCACCCCGAAAGAACGAATCATCAGCTCTTGGTTAGGTGAGCCTAACAATGTGGGGATGGTCGGTGCACGGCGGTTTACCGCAACAGCTCCCGCACCTCCGCCAACAACTCCACCTGATGGCGCCAGTCCCCGCCCGCGAACGTCATCAGTACGCGGGAGACGCCCGCGCCGCAGTAGTTGTGCAGGTGTTCGGCGGCTTCCCGGGTGCTGCCGGTCACGGGGACCTCTGCGCAGCGTTCGGGGGTGGTGCCGTGGGTTGTGGCCAGGGCCGCTGCGAGTTCGGTGCGGGTGGGGAGGTCCGGGGACGTGCCCAGGGCGCCCAGGGTGCCGACTGTGACGGTCGGGGTCGGGCGGGTGAAGGCGGCGGCCAGTTCGGCCAGGTGGACGGTGCCTGCGGCTACTTCGGCGGGTGGGGTGAGGGTGGGGTACCAGCCGTCGCCGAGGCGGGCGGCGCGTCGTATCGCGGTGCGTGTGTTGCCGTTGATCCAGATGGGTGGCATCGGTGTGGTGGGGATCAACTCGGGTGCATGGTTGGTTGGTTCGGGTAGTGGTGGTTCCCGGTCGCCTGCGAGCAGGCGTGGCAGCAGTCGTAGTGCCGCGTCGGTGCGGCGGCCCCGTTCCTCGTACGGCACGCCCGCCGCCGCCCACCGCGCGCGTCCGCCGCCCGTCCCCACGCCGAGCACCAGCCGGCCGTCCGCGACGTACTGGAGGCTCGCGATCTGCTCGGCGGCCCGGGGCGGTGGCAGGAGTGCCGGTGCGTACGCCCCGCTGACGACGGTGATGTGGTCGGTCGCCGCGGCCACCGCCGCCACCGCCACCGCGGGGTCCAGTGACGGTTCACCGGCCGGGGCGTCCCGGTGGGCGACGAGGTCGAGTCCGGCCCGTTCCGCGTGCCGGGCCGCCTCGGCGAGGGGGAGTTTCTGCTCGCGCCGCACGGCGGGCGACGGCAGTACCACGCCCACCGCCAGGCGGCCCGGCGGGATCGCCGCATCCGGGAAGAACGTCATGCGGTGACGATGCAACCTCAAGGGGACTTGAAGTCAAGGGGAGGCGGGTGCCGGCCGGGCGTCAGGAGGCGGCCGGTGCGATTCCGTCCTCCAGTTCCACCGGTCCGCTCCCGCCCGCCAGCGCGTCCAGCGCGGCCCGCATGCGCAGGGCCATCGGGGGAGACAGCCGGGGGTGTGCCTCTTCCCAGGTCAGCAGGGACCAGGACAGCAGCTCGGTCTCCTGGAGGCGGATGGCCGCCAGTTGGTCCGCGTTCAGTACGCCGCCGTCGTACAGGTACGACACCAGCGGCGGGCGGCCGGGGCCGCGTACCCAGTCGACGGCCAGCAGCCGGCCCGGCTCGACGTCCAGGCCGATTTCCTCGGCGGTCTCCCGCCGCGCGGCCTGGCGGGGCGACTCGCCCGCGTCCGACTCGACGGTGCCGCCGGGCAGGATCCAGGTGTCGCGGTAGTTCGGTTCGACGTACAGCACCCGGTCGTCGGCGTCGCGGAAGATGACACCGGCGCCCGCGAGTACACGGGGAAGACCGGCGATATAGGTGGCGTAGTCCGTGGTCATACGGCGAGCGTAGTGGGGACGGACGGGGCGCTTGCCGGGGCCGGGCGGCCGCTCACGTGTCGTAGTGGTAGAAGCGGGTGTGGTCCAGGAGGTCGGCGGGGGTCATCGTGTGCCAGGGGGCCAGTGGTGTGTGGAGGCCGGGGACGCCGCCGGCGGGCTCCAGGGGGAGGTAGTGGGGGACGTCGGGGTGCCGGCGCTGCCAGTCGGCCCAGATCTTGTCCACGAAGCAGTGGTGGAGGTAGAAGACCGGGTCGTTGGGCGAGGCGAGGAACTCCATGTGGCCGCCGACGAAGACATGGGCGGAGCCGTGCAGCTTGCCCCAGTCCCGCTCCCACGGGAACTTCGCGTAGCCCTCCAGGTGGTTGCGGAAGCTGCGGTACGGAGCCTCCGCACCGCTTTCGTGGTTCCACGGCGGGCAGTCGTAGACGGGGAGGGCGAGGGTCGCGTCCAGCTGCCGGGCCGTCGAGAGGGTGCCGGGCGGGCGCAGCGCGCGGGTCAGGAAGTCCCGGTCGTCCTGGGTGTAGTAGCCGTTGGCCCACGCCACGTCATGGCCGGTGGGCCGGATGTTGACGCCCAGTCGCCAGCCGTTGCGCCGGGCGAAGGGCCCCGTCGTCACCTGCCGGTCGCCGGGCCGCCCGTCACCGCCCAGGAAGTCGTCGGCCCACAGCGGCGAGCGCGGGTCGCGGTCGCTGGTCCAGTCCCAGTACGGCAGGGTGACGCCGGGGTCGACCGCGCGCAGGGCCTGCTCGAAGTAGAGGAGGAACTGCCGGTGCCAGGGCAGGAGGGAAGGCGTCAGGTGCGCGGTGCGCCGCCCATGGTCCCGGTGGATGTAGTCGTGGGAGTTCACCATGACGTGGACGGCGACCATCGCGTCGTACAGGCCCCGCCGCTTGGTCTCCAGGACGGCGTGGACGAAGCGCCGCCGCTCCTGGGCGGTCATCGCCAGGTGGTTCTTGCGGATGTACGGGCGCGCGGGCGATGTGAGGCCGGGCGGGACCACGGGGCCTTTCCACGCGCGGACCGGCGGGGTCGGCAGCAGCCGGGCGCCGTGCAGCCGCCGTACGGCGCGGCGCGCGGCCTCCAGCGGGGTGCGGTCGAAGCCGTAATGGCACAGGGGGGACAGATAGGCGTTCCGCCCCATGCGCATCAGCTGGAGTTCCCGGTCGTCGATCGTGACACGGGGGACGCCGTGGGCGGCGCCGGTGCCGATGCGGATGGTCCGGCCGAGGTAGCGCTCGGTGTACGGGTGCGGGCCGTACGAGCCGGCCGCCGCGGGCAGCAGGGCCGCGGCACCGGCTGCCGTGGCGCCCAGGAACACATCACGTCGTCGCACCAGGCACTCCCTCGTCCGGCGGTGTCCGCCCGGCCGTCGGCGGCCGGCCCTGTCCGGAGCTTCACCCGTCCCGGGGGCCCGGACGCCTGGACCTCCCGAATGCATTCGAACAGGTGATGGGCTGAACGCAGTCCCGCCCCGGCTCACCGGCCTCCGAGGAGCAGCGCCGCCAGCCGCAGATACGCCCGGTACGTCTCCGGGACGCAGGCGCCCGCCGACGCGGTCCGCGCGGCCCAGCGCGCCGCGTCCGCCCGCCGCTCGTCCAGCGCCGAGGGGTGGTCGCCCAGCCGCTGGGCGACCCGGGCGCTCCACTCCCGCAGCGCCTCGCCCGCCAGCCCGCCGACCTCCGCCGCGACGTACTCCACCACCCGCAGCAGCGCGGGCAGCCGCGGCGTCTCGTGCGGTACGGACGAGCAGTCGCCGGTCCACGTCTCCAGCGCCTTGAGGACGGCGGGCACGGCGGACGCGGACAGCCGCGCGCCGTGCAGCACGGCCCGCAGCGCGTCGGACGCCGGCACGGTGACCCGGTCACCGCTGCCCACCGGTGTGCCCCCGCCGATCCCCCCGGGCAGATCCGCCCCGCCCGCGCCCCCGGCCGGCTCACCGACGGGCGCCGGCGCGACCCGGACCGTGGCCTCGCCGAGCGGGAACTCCGCATGGTCGTCATGCGGCACAGCCTCATTGTGCTGATCAAGTCGCCCTGGGAGAAGGTGCGTTCAGTGGTCGGTACGTTCCGGTATGCGGGCGTGCGCCGCGGTGCGCGCCGGTCCGCCGGGTGCGGCGCCTACGGTCCCGGCGTCTCCGGGTCGTCGCCCGACCGCTTCGCGTCGGCCGCGCGGCGCAGCCGTGGGTGGCGGGTGCGGCCGCGGTCGGTGATCTCCTCGCCGACGATGGTGCGTACGGCGTCCCGTAGACCGTGCATCGCGGGGTGCCGGGCGGGGCCGGCGCCCGGGTCCTCGCGCAGTTCTTTGAGCAGCGCCCAGCACAGCGCCAGCATCACGAACACGAAGGGCAGCGCGACCAGGATCGTCGCCGTCTGGAGCGCGCCGAGCCCGCCCGCCACCAGCAGCACCGCGGCGACCGCGGCCATGAGGATGCCCCAGGTGACCACCAGCCAGGTGCGCGGGTGCAGCGCGCCGCGGCTGGTCAGCGAGCCCATCACCAGGGAGGCGGAGTCGGCGCTGGTGATGAAGTACGTCATCACCAGGATCATCGCCACCCACGAGGTCACCGCCCCGGCCGGCAGCGCGTCCAGCATGCCGAACAGCGACGCCTCCGCGTCCTTGGCGTGCTTCGCCAGGTCGGCCACCCCGCCGGCGTCCAGCCGGATCGCGCTGCCGCCCAGCACGCAGAACCAGATCATGGTCGCGCCGCTGGGCACCAGCAGGACGCCGATCAGGAACTCCCGTACGGTCCGCCCGTGCGAGATCCGGGCGATGAACGTGCCGACGAACGGGGCCCAGGACAGCCACCACGCCCAGTAGAAGACGGTCCAGACGCCCAGCCAGTCGGCGTCGGTGAACGCACCGGTCCGCGACGCCATCGGCAGCAGGTCGGCGAGGTAGCCGCCGACGCTCGCCGGGATGCTGTCCAGGACGTACACGGTCGGGCCGAGCACGAAGACGAACAGCATCAGCAGTGCCGCCAGCACGATGTTCATGGTGGACAGCCACTTGACGCCCTTGTGCAGGCCGGAGAACGCCGAGGCCACGAACGCGGCGGAGAGCGCCACGATGATCACCAGCTGCACCGTCGTGCTGTCCGCCGTGCCCGTGGTGATGTTGAGCCCCTTGCTGACCTGGAGGGCGCCCAGGCCCAGGCTGGTGGCCGTGCCGAAGACGGTCGCGAAGACGGCCAGCAGGTCGATCAGGTGCCCCAGCCGCCCGCCGGCCCGCCGCTCGCCGATCAGCGGGACGAAGGCGGAGCTGAGCCGGTTGCTGCGGCCCTTGCGGAAGCCCGCGTACGCCAGGGCCAGGCCCGCGATGCCGTAGATGGCCCATGGCGTCAGGGTCCAGTGGAAGAACGAGTACTCCAGCGCGGTACGGGCCGCGGCGCCGGTGTGCGGCGCGACACCGCTGGCGGGCGGCGGGGAGACGTAGTGCTGCAGCGGCTCGCCCACGCCGTAGAACATCAGGCCGATTCCCATTCCGGCGCTGAACATCATCGCGATCCACGCCAGATTGCTGAATTCCGGCTCCGCGTCGTCCGTGCCGAGCCGGACCCGGCCGAATCGGCTGAAGGCGATGAGGACGCACAGCACGAGAAAGACATCCGCCGCCACCACGAACAGCCAGCCGAAATTCCCCAGAACCCAGTTCAGCGCGGAATCGGTGACCGATTCGAAATTCTTTCTGCCCAGCGCCGCCCAGGCGACCACCGCGAGGACCGCGGCCACTCCGACGCCGACCAGAACGAGGTCGGGCGGTGGATCGTGCTCCGCGCCGCCGGGCCCGGAATGCGGCGTCGGTTCCTCGGACGTCTGCACGCTCATGACGTCCCACTATGACCGGAAAAAAGTGTTCCGCCGGAATGGCGCGCCGTCCGGCGCCGCCGCTCCCTGTTCGCCGGGGCCCGCGCCGGATAAGGTCGCAGCGGCGCGACTGCCAGTTCGAAAGCAAGGGGAAACAGTGGCGGACGCAGCAAGGACACCGGCGGCAGACCGGGACCGGGCACCGCGGGTGCTGGTCGCCGCGGACAAATTCAAGGGTTCGCTCACCGCCGTCGAGGTCGCCGGGCATGTCACGGCCGGGCTCCGCCGGGCCGTACCGGGCCTCGCGGTGGAGTCCGTCCCGGTCGCGGACGGCGGCGACGGCACGGTCGCGGCCGCCCTGGCGGCGGGCTTCGCACGGCACGAGGCCCGGGTCACCGGCCCCGTCGGCGACCCGGTGACGGCCACCTTCGCGCTCCACGAGGACGGCACGGCCGTGGTCGAGATGGCGGAGGCGTCCGGCCTCCAGCACCTGCTCGGGGGGCGCTTCGCACCGCTCACGGCTACTACGTACGGCACCGGCGAGCTGCTGCGCGCGGCGCTGGACGCGGGCGCCGGCCGGATCGTCTTCGGCGTCGGCGGCAGCGCCACGACCGACGGCGGCGCCGGCATGCTCGCGGCCCTCGGCGCCCGCTTCCTGGACGCCGCGGGCGACCCGCTCCCACCGGGCGGCGGCCCGCTGCGCGATCTGGCCACCGCCGATCTGACGGGCCTCGATCCCCGGCTCGCCGGTACGGACGTGGTCCTCGCCAGCGACGTGGACAACCCGCTCACCGGGCCGAAGGGCGCGCCCGCGGTCTACGGGCCGCAGAAGGGCGCGAGCGAGCAGGACGTCGCGGCGCTGGACGCGGCCCTCGCCCACTACGCCAAGGTGCTGGAGACCGCGGTGGGGCCCCGCGCCGCGGAATGCGCCCTCGCTCCCGGCGCGGGCGCGGCGGGCGGCATCGGGTACGGCGCCCTGGTTGGCCTGGGCGCCGCCTTCCGGCCTGGCATCGACGTGATGCTGGAGGTGCTGGGCTTCGGCCCGGCCCTGGCCCGCGCGACCTTCGTCGTCACCGGGGAGGGCTCGCTGGACGAGCAGACCCTGCACGGCAAGGCGCCCGCCGGCGTCGCGGCGGCGGCCCGTGCCGCGGGCCTGGACGTGGTGGCGGTGTGCGGGCGCCTGGCCCTGCCGCCCGAGGCACTGGGCCGGGCCGGCATCCGCCGCGCCTATCCGCTGACCGACCTGGAGCCGGACCCGGCGCGCTGCATGGCCGAGGCGGGGCCGCTCCTGGAGCGCGCGGCGGAGGCCCTGGCCCGGGACTTCCTGCGGTGACGGCGCCGACCGCGGTGACGGCTTCGACCGCGGTTACGGCGCCGACCGCAGCGGTGGTACGGCGCTGACCCGAGGCGCCGAGGGGCGCGCACGCCACGCGAGCGCGCCCCCTGCACCTCCGCGCTTCCGGATACGACAAAAGGCCCCCGCCGAGCTGCTGCGCCCGGCGGGGGCCTCTGTCGTCCGAAGGCCGGTGGCCGCTACTGGATCTGCTGCACCTGCGCGCTGCGCGCCTCGCGGCGGTTGTCGCGGAAGGTGTTGACCCGGCGGGCCGTCGCGAAGACCGGGATCATCGCGCCCAGCACGATCTGCAGGGAGCAGCCGGTCTGCAGGAGGGTCTGGCCGCCGGGGGCGTCCAGCGCCCAGGCCGCCAGCATGCCCATGCTCAGCACGATCCAGCTGAGCATCGCCACCGCGAGCCGTCCCCGCGGCTTCGGGTACTCGACCCGGCTCACCATCAGCCAGGCCACGCCGATGATCGCCAGCAGCGTCGGTACGAAGGGCAGCTCCAGCAGCACGATCGCGACGACGGTCAGGGCGCCGAACGGGCTCGGCATGCCCTGGAAGATGCCGTCGCGCAGCGTCACGCAGGAGAACCGGGCCAGCCGCAGCACCACCGCCAGCAGCACCACCACCGCCGCGACCACCGAGACCCGCTGGTGCGAGTCCGGGGCGACCATGCCCCAGGTGACGACGAAGTACGCCGGCGCCAGCCCGAAGCTGATCAGGTCGGAGAGGTTGTCGAGCTCGGCCCCCATCGCCGAGGCGCGCAGCTTGCGCGCGACGAGCCCGTCGAACAGGTCGAAGATGGAGGCCAGCAGCATCAGGATCACCGCCATGGCGGCGCTGTGCCGGGCCATCCCGCCGTCCTCGGTGCCCTTCAGGTGCGGGATCAGCACGCCGGTGGTGGTGAAGTAGACGGCCATGAAGCCGCAGATGGCATTGCCCAGAGTGAGGGTGTCCGCGATCGACAGCCGCGTGGACAGCGGCATGTCGTCGGCCACGTCCTCCTCGTCGACGTCCGCGACCCAGCCGGGCTGTGTGTCGGGATCAATCACGGTCAAGGCGTGTCACCCCCGCGGTGGTGGCCTGGCCGACCTCGACCGCGGCCTCGACACCCGCCGGGAGGTAGACGTCGACGCGCGACCCGAAGCGGATCAGGCCGATGCGCTCGCCCTGCTCCACCTTCGTGCCCTGGGGCACGTACGGGACGATGCGGCGGGCCACGGCACCGGCGATCTGCACCATCTCGATGTCGCCGAGCTCGGTGTCGAAGTGCCAGACGACCCGCTCGTTGTTCTCGCTCTCCTTGTTGAACGCCGGGACGAACCCGCCGGGGATGTGCTCCACGGACGTCACCGTGCCGGCCAGCGGCGCGCGGTTGACGTGGACGTTCAGCGGGCTCATGAAGATCGCGACGCGGGTGCGTCCGTCCTTCCACGGCATGATGCTCTGCACCACGCCGTCGGCCGGGGAGATGACCCGGCCCTGAGCGATCTCGCGCTCAGGGTCGCGGAAAAACCACAGCATGCCCGCCGCCAGGGCGGTGGCGGGCACGGCGGCGGCAGCCCAGCGTCCCGAGCGACGGGAACGGGCCAGGCTGACCGCTGCCGTCGCGACGGTCGGCAGAAGCCACGGCGACGCTCCGCGCGCGAGGCGGACGCGACCGCGTTGTGCAGAGGATTGGCTGTGGGGCATGGATGACCTTCGTAGCGGAGGATGCCGCATATGCAATGGGGGACGGCGGCTTTCCCGGGATGGTATCGGTTGCGGGCGGCAACTGGCCAAGAGCCAGAGCCAATCCGTGGCCGAACAACGATGACCGGGTGTGATCTTCGTCCTGAAGAAATCACCCCAAATCGGGCGTTCACCCCTGGATTCGGTACTCCTCCAGTAGCCGTCGACCGATGATCATTTTCTGGATCTCTGCGGTTCCCTCACCGATGAGGAGCATCGGTGCCTCCCGGTAGAGGCGCTCGATCTCGTACTCCTTGGAGAAGCCGTAGCCGCCGTGGATGCGGAACGCGTCCTCCACCACCTCCTTGCAGTACTCGGAGGCCAGGTACTTGGCCATGCCCGCTTCAAGGTCGTTTCGCTGCCCGGAGTCCTTTTTGCGTGCGGCGTTGACCATCATCGCATGAGCGGCTTCCACCTTTGTCGCCATTTCGGCAAGTTTGAACTGGATCGCCTGGTGCTGCGCGATCGGCTTGCCGAAGGTGTGCCGCTGCTGCGCGTACGAAACGCCCAGCTCGAAGGCGCGCTGCGCGACGCCGCAGCCCCGCGCGGCCACGTTCACCCGGCCGACCTCGACGCCGTCCATCATGTGATAGAAGCCACGTCCGGTCGCGCCGCCGAGCACCCGGTCGGCGGGCACCCGCAGCCCGTCCATGATCAGCTCGGTGGTGTCCACCCCCTTGTAGCCCATCTTGTCGATCTTGCCGGGGATGGTCAGGCCCGGCCGCACCTCACCGAAACCGGCCTCCTTCTCCACGAGGAAGGTGGTCATCGACTTGTGCGGCGCGGTGCCCTCGGGGTGGCCCTCGTCCGTACGGCACAGCACCGCGACCAGAGTTGACGAACCGCCGTTGGTCAGCCACATCTTCTGACCGGTCAGTACATAGGAGTCGCCGTCCCGCACGCCCTTGGACGTGATGGCCGAGACATCCGAACCGAGCGCCGGCTCCGACATCGAGAAGGCGCCACGGATCTCCCCGGCCGCCATCTTCGGCAGGAAATACTCCTTCTGCTCCTGCGTGCCGTGCTGCTTGAGCATGTACGCCACGATGAAGTGGGTGTTGATGATGCCCGACACGCTCATCCAGCCGCGGGCGATCTCCTCCACCGTCAGCGCGTACGTCAGCAGCGACTCGCCGAGCCCGCCGTACTCCTCCGGAATCATCAGCCCGAAGACGCCGAGTTCCTTCAGGCCCTCGACTATCTGCGTCGGGTACTCGTCGCGGTGCTCCAGCTCGGTGGCGACCGGCAGGATCTCTTTGTCGACGAAGTCACGGACCGTCGAGAGGATTTCCCGCTGGATGTCCGTCAGGCCCTCGGTCTGCGCGAGGCGTCCGCTCATCTCACTTCTCCTTACGGGCCGGTTCCCGCAGCTCCGGGCGGCCCGGCTGCTCCCCGCCGCGCTCCTTGACGTAGGTGGCCGTGGGCACCATGACCTTGCGCCGGAAGACGCACACCAGGGTGCCGTCCTGCTTGTAGCCCTTGGTCTCCACGTACACGATTCCGCGGTCGCTCTTGGACTTCGACGGTGTCTTGTCCAGCACCGTCGTCTCGCCGTACAGCGTGTCCCCGTGGAAAGTCGGCGCCACATGCTTCAGCGACTCGATTTCGAGATTCGCGATCGCCTTGCCCGACACATCCGGAACCGACATGCCCAGCAGCAGCGAGTAGATGTAGTTCCCGACGACGACATTCTTCCCGAAGTCGGTGGTCTGCTCCGCATAGTTGCTGTCCATGTGCAGCGGATGGTGATTCATGGTCAGCAGACAGAAGAGGTGGTCGTCGTATTCCGTGACCGTCTTTCCCGGCCAGTGCTTGTAGACGTCCCCGACGGTGAATTCCTCATAGGTACGGCCGAACTGCATCGCGCTCACGCCTCCGGGGCTTCGAACTTCGAGGTACGGGTCATGCCGGCCGCGCGGCCCTTTCCGGCGATGACGAGTGCCATCTTCCGGCTGGCCTCGTCGATCATCTCGTCACCGAGCATCGCGGAGCCCTTCTTCCCGCCGGCCTCGGAGGTGTGCCACGCGTACGCGTCCAGGATCAGCTCCGCGTGGTCGTAGTCCTCCTGCGTGGGCGAGAACACCTCGTTGGCGGCCTCGACCTGGCCCGGGTGCAGCACCCACTTGCCGTCGAAGCCCAGCGCCGCGGCCCGCCCGGCGACCTCCTTGTAGCCCTCCACGTTCTTGATCTGGAGGTAGGGCCCGTCGATCGCCTGGAGGTCGTGGGTGCGCGCCGCCATCAGGATGCGCATGAGGATGTAGTGGTACGCGTCCGCGCCGTACCCGGGCGGCTGCTCGCCCACCACCAGCGACTTCATGTTGATCGAGGCCATGAAGTCGGCCGGGCCGAAGATGATGGTCTCCAGGCGCGGCGACGCGGCGGCGATGGCGTCCACGTTCACCAGGCCCTTGGCGTTCTCGATCTGCGCCTCGATGCCGATCCGGCCCACCTCGAAGCCCATGGTCTTCTCGATCTGGCTCAGCAGCAGGTCCAGCGCGACGACCTGCTGGGCGTCCTGCACCTTCGGCAGCATGATGCAGTCCAGGTTCTGGCCCGCGCCCTCGACGACGGTGATGACGTCCCGGTAGGTCCACTCCGTGGTCCAGTCGTTGACCCGCACGACACGCGTCTTGCCGGTCCAGTCGCCGGTGTTCAGCGCGTCGACGATGTTGTGCCGCGCGCCCGGCTTGGCCAGCGGCGCGCAGGCGTCCTCCAGGTCCAGGAAGACCTGGTCGGCGGGCAGGCCCTGGGCCTTCTCCAGGAAGCGCGGGTTGCTGCCGGGCACGGCGAGGCAGGAGCGGCGCGGGCGCAGACGGTTGCCTTCGGACGGGGCGGTGGCGGGGGACGGGCGGGTCATGCGGGGACCTCCAGAGGGTCGAGCTTGTTCGCGGTACGGATCTCGTCGACGATACGGCCGATGATCTCCGTGATACCGAAGTCCTTCGGGGTGAAGACGGCCGCCACTCCGGCTTCCCGGAGGGCCGCCGCGTCGGCGGCGGGGATGATGCCGCCCACGATGACGGGAATGTCCGGAGCGCCGCTGCGGCGCATCCGCTCCAGCACGTCCGGCACCAGCTCGGCGTGCGAGCCGGACAGGATCGACAGGCCCACACAGTGCACGTCCTCGGCGACGGCCGCCGTGACGATCTGCTCGGGGGTCAGCCGGATGCCCTGGTAGACCACCTCGAAGCCGGCGTCCCTGGCCCGTACGGCGATCTGCTCGGCACCGTTGCTGTGCCCGTCCAGGCCGGGCTTGCCGACCAGCAGGCGCAGCCGGCCGCCGCCCAGGTCGGCGGCGGTGCGCTCGACCTTGGCGCGGACCTCGGCGAGCGGGGTGCCCGCCTCGGCGGTGACCGCGAGCGGCGCGCCGGAGACGCCGGTCGGCGCCCGGAACTCGCCGAAGACGTCGCGCAGGGCCCAGGCCCACTCGCCGGTCGTGACCCCCGCGCGGGCGCATTCGAGGGTCGCGGCGAACAGGTTCGTGTCGCCCGCCGCGGCCTTCTTCAGCTCCGACAGCGCCTCCTGCGCGCGGCCCTCGTCGCGGTTGTCCCGCCAGGCGTGCAGCGCCCGCACCACGCCCGCCTCGTTGTCCGGGTCGACGGTCATGATGGCGGTGTCCAGGTCGGCGGTGAGCGGGTTCGGCTCGGTCGACTGGTAGCAGTTGACGCCGACGATCTTCTCCTCGCCCGCCTCGATCCGGGCCCGCCGCTCCGCGTGCGAGGAGACCAGCTGCGACTTCAGATAGCCGGACTCGACGGCCGCCATCACCCCGCCCATCTCGGCGATCCGGTCCATCTCCGCCAGGCTGCCCTGTACCAGTTCCTCGACCTTGGCCTCGACGACGTGCGACCCGGCGAAGATGTCCTCGTACTCCAGCAGGTCCGACTCGTGGGCCAGCACCTGCTGGATGCGCAGCGACCACTGCTGGTCCCACGGCCGCGGCAGCCCCAGCGCCTCGTTCCAGGCCGGGAGCTGTACGGCGCGGGCGCGGGCGTCCTTGGACAGGGTGACGGCCAGCATCTCCAGCACGATCCGCTGGACGTTGTTCTCCGGCTGCGCCTCGGTCAGGCCGAGCGAGTTGACCTGGACGCCGTACCGGAAGCGGCGCTGCTTGGGGTTCTCGACGCCGTACCGCTCCCGGGTGACCTGCTCCCAGATGCGGCCGAAGGCGCGCATCTTGCACATCTCCTCGATGAACCGGACCCCGGCGTTGACGAAGAACGAGATCCGCGCGACCACGTCGCCGAACTTCTCCGGCGGCACCTGCCCCGAGTCCCGTACCGCGTCGAGCACGGCGATCGCGGTGCTCATCGCGTACGCGATCTCCTGTACCGGCGTGGCCCCGGCCTCCTGCAAGTGGTAGCTGCAGATGTTGATCGGGTTCCACTTGGGGATGTGCGCCACCGTGTACGCGATCATGTCGGTGGTCAGCCGCAGGCTCGGCCCCGGCGGGAAGACGTGCGTCCCGCGCGAGAGGTACTCCTTGACGATGTCGTTCTGCGTGGTGCCCGACAGCTTGGCGATGTCGGCGCCCTGCTCCTCGGCGACGACCTCGTACAGCGCCAGCAGCCACATGGCCGTGGCGTTGATGGTCATCGAGGTGTTCATCTGCTCCAAGGGGATGTCCTGGAACAGCCGCCGCATGTCACCGAGGTGGGAGACGGGGACCCCGACCCGGCCGACCTCGCCGCGGGCGAGGACGTGGTCCGGGTCGTAACCGGTCTGCGTCGGCAGGTCGAAGGCGACCGACAGGCCCGTCTGGCCCTTGGCGAGGTTGCGCCGGTAGAGCGCGTTGGACGCCTCGGCGGTGGAGTGCCCGGCGTACGTCCGCATCAGCCACGGACGATCCTTGTGACGTTCGGTCATGTGGGGTCCCGTACTCTCGCGTCCGTCCCGGTCAGACGTTCCGGAAGCGGTTGATGGCGTCGATGTGCCTGGCCCGCATCTCCGCGTCGCGTACGCCCATGCCTTCCTCGGGGGCCAGCGCGAGCACGCCGACCTTGCCCTGGTGGAGGTTGCGGTGCACGTCGTACGCCGCCTGCCCGGTCTCCTCCAGGGAGTACGTCTTGGACAGCGTCGGGTGGATCTTGCCCTTGGCGATCAGGCGGTTGGCCTCCCACGCCTCGCGGTAGTTGGCGAAGTGCGAGCCCACGATGCGCTTCAGCGACATCCACAGGTAGCGGTTGTCGTACTCGTGGGTGTACCCGGAGGTGGAGGCGCAGGTGACGATCGTGCCGCCCTTGCGCGTGACGTACACGCTGGCGCCGAACGTCTCACGCCCCGGGTGCTCGAAGACGATGTCGACATCCTCCCCGCCGGTCAGCTCGCGGATGCGCTTGCCGAACCGCTTCCACTCGCGCGGGTCCTGGTGGTGCTCGTCCTTCCAGAACTTGTACCCCTCGGCGTTCCGGTCGATGATCGCCTCGGCGCCCATCTTCCGGCAGATCTCCGCCTTCTGGTCGCTGGAGACCACACAGATCGGGTTGGCGCCGCCGGCCAGCGCGAACTGCGTGGCATACGAGCCGAGTCCGCCGCTGGCGCCCCAGATCAGCACGTTGTCGCCCTGCTTCATCCCGGCGCCGTTGCGGGAGACCAGCTGGCGGTACGCGGTGGAGTTGACCAGACCGGGCGCCGCCGCCTCCTCCCAGCTCAGGTGATTAGGCTTGGGCATCAGCTGGTTGGACTTGACGAGCGCGATCTCGGCCAGGCCGCCGAAGTTGGTCTCGAAGCCCCAGATGCGCTGCTCGGGGTCGAGCATCGTGTCGTTGTGCCCGTCGGCGGACTCCAGCTCGACGGACAGGCAGTGCGCGACGACCTCGTCGCCGGGCTTCCAGGAGTTCACGCCGGGCCCGGTGCGCAGCACGACGCCCGCCAGGTCGGAGCCGATGACGTGGTACGGCAGGTCGTGGCGCTTGGCCAGCGGCGACAGCTTTCCGTAGCGCTCCAGGAACCCGAAGGTGGACATCGGCTCGAAGATCGAGGTCCAGACGCTGTTGTAGTTCACCGAGGAGGCCATGACGGCCACCAGGGCCTCGCCGGGGCCCAGTTCGGGCACCGGCACCTCCTCCACGTGCAGCGACTTGCGGGGGTCCTTCTCCTTGGCGGGCAGGCCGTCGAACATGTCGGCCTCGTCCTTGTGCACGGTCACCGCGCGGTAGGAGTCGGGCAGGGGCAGAGCGGCGAAGTCTTCGCTGGTGCTCTCTGGCGCGAGGATCGCGTCAAGTATCTGGTTCACGGTGTGCCTCCGGCGAAGCCAGTCGAAAGCGGCTTGAGGGTACGTCGGGGGTGGTGCGGAAGGGGCCGTCGGTCCGGCTGAGGGGTGTTCCGGCTGCGCGGGTGAGCGCGGTGCGGGTGCCTGTGACGCAGGCGTCCGGGCGGGCAGGCGCGAAGGGCTTGCTGGGACAGCCGGCGCGCGGGGGTTCTCCGCGTGCCGGCCGCCCGGACAACATCAACGTATGACACCGCGTGCCAGCCGACAAGACACTGAGTGCCAACAATTTCTCTCAGATGTCATCTGGGGGGCACGCATGAGCGGCCTTGTGGCCAGCTGAAATGGTGAAATGTCGCCCTTTGAGAGGCGGAATGGTCGGCTTGGTGCCCGCCCGGGGGTGGTGCACGCCACCCCCGGCGTCAGGGCGCTGTGTACCTCAGGAGCGCTGCTTCAGCGCCTTCTCGATCGTGCGCATGACCTCGTCCAGCGGCGCGTCCGTGCGGGCCACGGTCACCAGGACCTCGCCCTGCCGCGCCGCCCGCGCCGGGGGCTCCCGGCGCGCCTCGCCGCCCCGGCCGCGGCCCGCGCCGATGCCCGTGCCGAAGGTCGCGCGGACGATCGCGAAGGCATGGTCGAGCTGCGCCTCCACGTCCCCCTCGGCGCCCGCCCGCAGCCAGCGCCGCAGCACGTGGTTGTGCGCGGTGACGACGGCGGACGCGGCGACCTCGGCGAGCAGCGGGTCGTCGTCGCCCTCGTGGTGGGCGCCCTCGTCGAAGTGGCCGAGGAGGTAGCGGGTGAAGAGCCGTTCGTAGCGGGCCACCGAGGCGATCTCGGCCTCGCGGAGGGTGGGCACCTCGCGGGTCAGCCGGTAGCGGGCCACGGAGACGGCGGGGGAGGCCGCGTACATCCGCATGACCTCCTTGATGCCGCGGCAGACCGTGTCGAGCGGGTGCTCGTGCGGCGGCGCCGCGTCCAGGACGGCCTCGGCCCGTACGAGGGTGTCGTCGTGGTCGGGAAAGATCGCCTCTTCCTTGGAGCGGAAGTGGCGGAAGAACGTGCGGCGGGCGACGCCGGCCGCGGCAGCGATCTCGTCGACCGTCGTCGCCTCGTAGCCCTTGGCAGCGAACAGTTCCATCGCGGCGGCCGCCAGTTCGCGGCGCATCTTCAGGCGTTGGGCGGCGGCCCGGCGGGTGCCGGGGGTGGTCGGTTCGGTTCCGTCGGACGGCTGCGTACGGGCGGGCTGGGACATGTGGGGACGGTACTGCATATTCCCGCTGCCTGCGGCATCAGCCGTCGCTCGGGCCCCTCCCGGGTGCGGGCCGCCGGAGGGGTCCAGCAGCCCGCCCCACCCGCCGCCGGCCGGCGGCCGGGCCGTCCGCCACGCGTCAGCGCCGGGCGTACTCACGGAAGCCGCGGCCGGTCTTGCGGCCCAGGCAGCCCGCGGCGACGAGGTGTTCCAGCAGCGGGGCCGGTGCCAGGCCCGGGTCGCGGAACTCGGCGTGCAGCACCTTCTCGATGGCCAGCGACACGTCCAGGCCCACCACGTCGAGCAGTTCGAACGGGCCCATCGGGTAGCCGCCGCCGAGCTTCATCGCGGCGTCGATGTCGTCCGGGGTCGCGTAGTGCTCCTGCACCATCTTGACCGCGTTGTTCAGGTACGGGAACAGCAGGGCGTTCACGATGAACCCGGCCCGGTCGCCGCAGTCCACCGGGTGCTTGCGGACCCGGGCGCACACCGCGCGCACTGTCGCGTGCACATCGTCCGCGGTCAGGACCGTCCGCACGACCTCGACCAGCTTCATGGCCGGCGCCGGGTTGAAGAAGTGCATCCCGATCACGTCCTGCGGGCGCGAGGTGGCCCGCGCGCAGGCCACCACGGGCAGCGAGGAGGTCGTGGTGGCCAGGACGGCGCCCGGCTTGCACACCTTGTCCAGCGTGGCGAACAGCTGCCGCTTGACCTCCAGGTCCTCGGCGACCGCCTCGATCGCCAGGTCCACGTCGGCGAGCGCGTCCAGCGTCCCGGCAGGGGTGATCGCGGCGAGGGCGGCCTGCCGCGCCTCGGCGGTCAGCCGCCCCTTCTTGACGGAGCGGTCCAGCGACTTGGCGATGCGGGCCTTGGCCGCCTCGGCCTTCTCCAGGCTGCGGGCCGCCAGCACGACCGGGAAGCCGGCCTTGGCGAAGACCTCGGCGATCCCGCTCGCCATCGTGCCCGACCCGGCCACACCGACGCCGCGCACCGTGCGCCCGGCGGCCGGTTCGTGGGTCTCGGCGGGCGACTGGACGTCCGGCACGACGGCCGCGCTGCCCGGCGCCTCGTACGTGTAGAAGCCGCGGCCCGCCTTGCGGCCGGTCAGCCCCGCCTCGGCGAGCTGGCCGAGGATCGGCGCGGGCGCGTGCAGCCGGTCGCGGGAGGCGGCGTACATGGCCTCCAGGACCGTACGGGCGGTGTCCACGCCGATCAGGTCGAGCAGCGCCAGCGGGCCCATCGGCAGGCCGCAGCCCAGCTTCATCGCGGCGTCGATGTCCTCGCGGGTCGCGTACCGGGACTCGTACATCGCGGCGGCCTGGTTCAGGTAGCCGAACAGCAGCCCGTCGGCGACGAAACCGGGCCGGTCGCCGACCGCGATCGGGTCCTTGCCCAGCTCGCGCGCCAGCTCGGTGACGGCCGTGACGGCGGCCGGCGCGGTCAGCACCGAGGAGACCACCTCGACCAGCTTCATGGCCGGCGCCGGGTTGAAGAAGTGCAGGCCCAGGACGCGTTCCGGGTGGCGGGAGTCGGCCGCCAGGCGGGTCACGGACAGCGCGTTGGTGCCGGTGGCGAGGATGGCGACGGGCCGCACGATGCCGTCCAGCTCGGCGAAGACCTGCCGCTTGAGTTCGTAGTCCTCCGGCACGACCTCGATGACGAGGTCCGCTTCGGCGGCGGCCTGGAGGTCGCGGAACGTACGGAAGCGGGCCAGGGCGTCCTGCCGCTCGCGCTCGGTGACGCGCTCCCGGCGCACCGCCCGCGCGGTGGACGCCTCCAGGGTCGCGACGGCGCGGCGGGCGGCGGTGTCGTCGATGTCGATGCCGATCACCTCGTGGCCGGCGCGGGTGAGCACCTCGGCTATGCCGGTGCCCATCGTGCCGAGGCCGACGACGGCCACGGTGGCGGGCGTCCGGGGGGCGGCGGGAGGCGAAGAGGTGGGGGAGGCCTGGGAAACGGTTGCGGCGTCGGCCGTGCGGCCGGGTGTGGACTGAGGGTCCATCGCGAGACTCCAGGGAGTGGATCCCGTGCGGACAGAGGTTCCCGAGGCAGGAGGGCCCATGTGCGCAGGGGAGAGTGACGACTGAGGAGGGGCCGGGCACATGCAGAACATGCATGACCCTAGCGGATGTTGATCGACGGGCCCTGTCCCGAGGTCCCGTCGTGAAGACGTGCTGAACGCCGAACCGACTGCACGTTGTGGCGGCTGCGTCACCAGGCCGCCGGGGCAGGGGTGCTGCCCGTGCTCAGTACCTTAACTCGTCGGTAACCAGCAGCGCCAGGGGGTGGCACGGGGATTTAGGCTGTGGCTCTGGCCACGTCGCACGTACCGTGGGAATTCCGCGGGAGGGAGCGGCAAATGGAAGATGAATTCCACGAGTTGACGGACCGGGTGCGCGCCGAACTCCGCTCCCCGCAGGACCTCGTCGCCTACGAGCGGCTCCTCGGGCTGGCGCGCAAGAACACCCCGGCGGGGCGCGAGGAACTGGCCCGGGTGCTCACCGCGGTCGAGCGCCCGCTGTGGGCGCGGGAGATCGCGGCGTTCATCCTGGGGAGCGCGGGCGACCGCCGGGCCTTCGAGACCCTCGTCCTGCTCCTCAACTACCGCGACCCGGTGCGCTGCGCCACCGCCGCGCACGCCCTCGGCCGCCTCGGCGACCCGCGCACCGCCCGCGCCGCCGCCGCCCTCGCCACCAACCCCCTGCGCACCGCCTACGCCCTGCACCCGGTCCGTCTCCTGGCCGAACTCCGCGCCCCCGAATCCGTCCCCGCCCTGATAGCGACTCTGGAACGTCTCCTCACCCCGCACAACCCGTACTGGCGCGTCGCCCTGGCCTGCGTGGAGGGCCTGGGCGCCCTGGGCGACCGGCGCGCGGTCCCGGTCCTCACCGCGGCCCGCGACCACCCACGGCTGGCCGCGGCGGCAGCGGCTTCGCTGGCGCGGCTGGGGGTGCAGGAGGAGCCGGGGGAGAGGGCGGGGTCCTGAGGGCGGGGTCAGCCCGCGGGTGTGAGGGGCCGCTGGTAGCGCACCTCGGGTACGGGGGTGCCGTCCACCTCGTACGTGTCCTCCGCGCCGTCCGCCAGGAAACCGGCCCGCTCGTAGAAGCGGCGGGCGCGGACGTTGCCCTTGAGGACCCACAGGCACAGGGAGCGGAACCCCTGCTGCGCGGCCCGCAGCAGACAGGCGTCCATCAGCGCGTGTCCGATCCCCGTACCGATGTGCTCCGGAGGCAGATAGAGGGCGTACAGCTCGCCCCCGGGCGGTCTTTGCGGGCCTCCGTCCTGGCCGCGGGCCGGTCCGAAGGCGGCCCAGCCGACGAGGCCGCCGTCCCGCTCCGCCACGAGATTGACCACCTCGGGCGGTGCCGCGGCGAAGAGCGCGCGCCGCTGTTCCGCGTCCTCGGCCGGGTCCAGCCCGTCCAGGTACGTCTGCGGCATCAGCCCCGCGTAGGCGGCCTGCCAGCCGCGTGTCCGGATGGCCGCCACCGCGTCCACGTCGTCCGCTGTCATGTCCCGTATGCGCAAGTGCTCCACCATGAGCGCGACGCTATGCGTTTGACCTTGACGCTGGCGACAACGTTTCAGGCTGTGGCTCATGAGGACGCAACAGCCGCGTGGGCGGCAGCAGGAGCGGAGCCGTGTCGTCGTGGTGACGGGCGCGGGAACCGGGATCGGGCGGGCCACGGCGCGGCGGTTCGCGGCGGGCGGGGACCGGGTGGTCGCGGTGGGGCGGCGGTCCGGGCCGCTGGCCGAGGCCGCGGAGGGGTACGGGGCGATCGAGCCGTTCGTCGCCGACATCACCGCCGACGGGGCCGCCGAGGAGATCGTCGGGCACGCGGTACGGCGCCACGGGCGGGTGGATGTGCTGGTCAACAACGCCGGGATCGTGGGGAGCGGGGGCCTGGGGACGCTGACGCGGGAGCGGATCGAGCCGCAGCTCGCGACGAACCTGGTGGCGCCGGTGCTGCTGACGCAGGCGGCGCTGCCGTACCTGGAGGAGACCGGCGGTGTGGTGGTGAACATCAGCACCTCGGTCGGGCAGCGGGCGTGGCCAGGGAACGCGGTCTACGGCGCCACCAAGGCCGGGCTCGAACTGCTCACCCGCAGCTGGGCGGTGGAACTGGCGCCGCGCGGTATCCGCGTCGTGGGCGTGGCGCCCGGAGCGGTCGACACCCCCATCGGGGAGCACCAGGGGCTGACCGCCGAGCAGCGGGCGGCGGTGCGGGAGTGGCAGGTCGGGCACACGCCGCTGGGGCGGGTGGGGCGGCCGGAGGAGGTCGCGTGGGCCGTGGTGCAGCTCGCCTCGCCGAAGGCGTCGTTCGTGACCGGAGTGATCCTTCCGGTGGACGGCGGGGCGGTGGTGGCCTGACGCCGGCCGGGCTCCGCGGTCCGGTCGGCTTACCAGGGGATTCCCTGGGATCCGCCCTCCGGCGCCCTTGTCAGTGCCTCCTGCTACAACAATGGCGGGAGGTGGAGCCGGTGCGGATCGGCGAACTGGCCGCGGTGACGGGGGTGTCCTCGCGGGCCTTGCGGCATTACGAAGGAGCGGGACTGATCGCATCGGTCCGCGCGGACAACGGCTATCGGGTGTACGACGCGGGCACCGCCGTCCGCGTGCGCAACATCCGCCATCTGCTGGACGCGGGACTGACCCTGACCGACGTGAGCTGCTTCACGGCCTGTCTGGACGGGGACATGACGACGGCGCCGCCGTCGGCGGAAGGGCTGCGCATAGCCCGCGAGCGGCTGGCCGTCATCGACGAGCGAATAGCCGCCCAGACCCGGGCCCGGGACCGGCTCGCCCAGGCCCTCGCGACGGCGGAAGCGTAGGTCACGGCAGCGTGCACAGCAGCTTTCACAGCAGTGCGAGCTGTGTGTGCTCGGGGGCGGGGCCGGGGGCCGGCCGGTCGATGCGCCGGGCCTCCCCGGCGCGGGCCGGGCCGATGCCGTACTCGTCCGCCAGCTCGTGCACCTGGCGGGTGATCCGGCGCTGGTACCACTTGGGGGCGTACGCGCCGTCCGCGTACATCCGCTCGTAGCGGCGTACGAGATGCGGGTGGTGCCGGGCCAGCCAGGCCATGAACCACTCGCGGGCGCCGGGGCGCAGGTGCAGCACGAGGGGGGTCACGGAGGTGGCGCCGGCGGCGGCGATGGCCCGTACGGTCGCGCGCAGTTGGCCGGGGGAGTCGCCGAGGAAGGGGATCACCGGTGCCATCAGCACGCCGGCCGGGATGCCGTGGCGGGCCAGGGTGCGCACGACGTCCAGGCGGCGTTCCGGTGCGGGCGTGCCCGGCTCGACGGTGCGCCACAGTTCCCGGTCGACGAAGCCGACCGAGACCGAGACGCCGACGTCGGTGACCGCGGCGGCCTGCCGCAGCAGGTCGAGGTCGCGCAGGATCAGCGTGCCCTTGGTCAGGATGGAGAAGGGGTTGGCGCGGTCGCGCAGGGCCGTGAGGATGCCGGGCATGAGCTGGTAGCGGCCCTCGGCGCGCTGGTAGCAGTCGACGTTCGTGCCCATGGCTATGTGCTCGCCGCGCCAGCGGGGCGCGGCCAGCTCGCGCCGCAGCAGCTCGGGCGCGTTGACCTTCACCACGATCTGCGAGTCGAAGCCCAGCCCGGTGTCGAGGTCGAGATAGCCGTGGGTCTTGCGCGCGAAACAGTAGACACAGGCATGGGAGCAGCCCCGGTACGGGTTCACCGTCCGTTCGAACGGCATGCGGGAGGCGCCGGGCACCTGGTTGATGATCGAGCGGGCGCGTACCTCGTGGAAGGTGATGCCCCGGAATTCGGGGGTGTCGACCGTACGGCTGACGACCTCCGTGCCGAAGAGGGCGGCGGACTGCTCGCCCAGATTCTCCCAGCGCATCGCGCTTCCTCCTGAGTCCCTCGGCCCCCCGGCGGTGTTCCCTCGGCTGTGTCCCCGGGGCCCTCGGCGGCCCCGTTGTTCGGGATAATAGAACAACTGTTCCCATGGAGTCTGTCAAACCGTGCCCGGGCGCGTCGCGGGGCCGCACCCGTGCGTACGGCGGCCGGGCATCCGCGGGTCCGGGCCACGCCTAAGGTGGTGTTCCCGCGGCGCGGCACGGCGCCGGTACGGCCCGCGGGCCGCGGGAACAGCAGACGAGCACCGGAGGAAGAGACACATGGGCCAGGTCGAGGCCACCACGCAGCGCGAGATCGCGGCGGACCCGGAGGACGTGTTCGACGCACTCGCCGACTACAGCGGTACCCGCCGCAAGCTGCTGCCCGAGCACTTCAGCGAGTACGAGGTGCGCGAGGGCGGCGACGGCAAGGGCACCCTCGTCCACTGGAAGCTCCAGGCCACGAGCAAGCGGGTGCGCGACTGCCTGCTGGAGGTCGACGAGCCGACCGACGGGCAGCTGGTGGAGAAGGACCGCAACTCCTCCATGGTGACGACCTGGGTGGTCACCCCGGCGGGCGAGGGCCGCGCCAAGGTCGTCGTCACCACGACCTGGCAGGGTGCGAGCGGCATCGGCGGCTTCTTCGAGCGGACCTTCGCGCCGAAGGGGCTGGGCCGCATCTACGACCTGGTGCTCGCCAACCTCGCCGCGGAGACGGAGAAGAAGTAGCCGCACTCCCGCGGAGCCGGCACCCCGCGGAGCCGGTGTCCCCGCGCAGCCGGTCGCTCCGGCTGCCGCCCCGCCGGCCGGCCCGACGCCGCCGCGGCTCCTCCGGGGGCCGCGGCATGCTCACCGGTTCGAGTGGTTTCCGTAGGCCCGCCGTCCGTGCCGGAACGTACCGCCACCTCCGGGAAACCCCTGATGGGCGCCCGACGGACGCGCCCGGAACCGTAGTTGGGGCCGGTATCGCCCCCGGTGGCCCCGTCTGCCGCGCTTGAACGCCCTCGTCGCCCGGTGCAAGAAAAGGAGCGGCGGCGCAGGCGTGACGAGGGGAGCAGTACGTGGGCGGTACCACCCTGATCGAACAGGGGCGGCGGGAGGGGGCACCGGACCCGCGTCCGGTCTGGCCGGGCGGTGACGGCCCGCCCCCGGACACCCGCCGGACGCCGGGGCTCCCCGTCGCCCTGCCGCTGGCGCTGCTGCCCGCGGCCCTCGGCCCGACGGTCGCCGTCACCGCGCTCCCGGAGATCGCCGGCGAGCTGCGCGGCCCGGAGCCCGCGTCCTGGCTGCTGACCGCGTTCCTCTTCGCCGCCGCGGCCGGCCTGCCCCTGCACGGCAAGCTCGGCGACGTCATCGGCCGCCGGGCCGCCCTCGTCCTCGCGGCCCTCCTGTTCACGGCGGGCTCGGTACTGGCCGGCCGCGCGCACGCGATGGGCGAACTGACGGCCTTCCGCGCCCTCCAGGGCGCCGGGGCCGGGGGACTGGTGGTCGGCGTCCAGGCGGTCCTCGCGGGGCTGGTTCCGCCGGGAGTACGGGGCCGGACCCTGGGGGTGACGGGCGCCGTCTGCGGACTCGTCGGCGCGGCGGGGCCGTTGCTCGGCGGCTACCTCACCGACCACGCCTCCTGGCGCTGGTGCTTCTTCTCGGGCGTGCCGTTCGGCGTCCTCGCGCTGCTGGTGACCGCGTTCGTACCGAGGCTGCCGCGGCCCGCCGTACGGCGCACGGCGGACCTGACGGGTGTGCTGCTGCTGGCCGCGTGCGCCACCTGCCTCGTGCTGCTGGTCAGCTGGGGCGGCACGGAACACGCCTGGACCTCGCGGACGGTCCTCGGGCTCGGGCTGGGCGCGCTCGGCACCGCCCTGCTCTTCGTCGCCGTCGAGTACTTCGCCGCAGACCCGCTGCTGCCGCTGCACCTCTTCCGGGACGCGGTGTTCGCCGTCACGGGGCTGGTCGGCGCGGCCCTGGGCGCCGCGCTCTACGGGATCGCGGGCTATCTGCCGACCTTCCTGCCGGTGACCGAAGGCGCGTCGCCCACCCGGTCCGGGCTGCTGATGCTGCCGCTGACGGCGGGGCTGGTGCTCGGCGCGGCCCTGAGCGGACACCTTGCCCGCCGTACCGGCCGCCACCGCCTGTTCCCCGTCCTGGGCTGTGCGCTGGCGGGCGGGGCGATGGGGCTGCTGTGCCGGGTGCCGCAGGACGCCGGACGGCCGGTGCACAGCCTCGGGACGGGCGTGCTGGGCCTGGGCATCGGCTGCGTGCTGCCGGTGCTCGTGCTGGCCGTACGCGGCTCCGTACGGCGTGCCGGGCCCGCACCCGCCCCGGGCGCCACGCCACGGCGGCTCGGCGGCAGTGTCGCCGCGGGCCTGTTCGTGACCTTTCTCGCCGACCGGCTGGCCGCGCACCTCGCCCACCGCCCGGCCGGCCCCGGCCGGCACGCCGAGCCGGAGGCGCTGGTCCCGGGGCTGATGAGCGCGGTGCCCGCGGCGCTGCACGGCAGTCCGGCCGCGGCTTACGCGCACACCGTGCCGCGGGTCTTCCTCTACCTCCTGCCGGTGCTCCTCCTGGGCCTGCTGCTCGCCGTCTTCCGGAAAGAGAACCCCCTGGTGTCCCACACCTCGCACGTCCCACCCGTCCCGCACGCCCCGCTTCCGCCGCCCGCCGGGCCGCGGGAGGTGGCCCCGATCCCGCAGGCACGTACGGAGGCGGCCGTCCCCCGCGCGCCGGAGCGCCCGGACCCGGCCCCGGCGTCGTACGCACCGGCCGCCGCACCGGACGTACCCGACGACCCGTCCGTCCCCGGCGTCCCGGTGTGCGGCACGGTCCGGCACCGCGACGGCAGCACGGTGCCCAGCGCCGCCCTCACGCTCATCGACACCGGCGGACGCCAGGTGGGGCGCGGCGCGACCGGCGACGACGGCCGGTACGCGCTCAGCACACCGGGCTCCGGCGCGTACGTGCTGATCGCGTCGGCGGGCGGGCACCGGCCGCAGGCGGTCGCGGTCACGGTCGGCGAGCGGCCGGTCGGCCTGGACGTGGTGCTCGGCGGGGCCGGGCGGCTGGCCGGCGCGGTCACCACCGCCGACGGTATTCCCGTACGCGATGCCACGGTCACGCTGACGGACGTGCGCGGCGAGGTCGTCGCGACCGCCCGCAGCGGACGCGAGGGCGGCTACGTCCTGACGGAACTGGTGGCCGGCGACTACACCCTCGCCGCCAGCGCCCCCGGCTACCGCCCCGTCGCCCTGCCGGTCACCGCCCAGGCGGCCCGCGAGACCCGGCAGGACATCGAGCTGTCGGGCGGCGCGGTGCTGCGCGGCACCGTACGGGCCGGTGACGGGCGCCCCGTCGGGGACGCCCGGGTCACACTGCTGGACGCGGCCGGCAACGTGGTGGACACCGCGACCACCGGCCCGGACGGGCTGTTCCGCTTCGTCGATCTGTCGGCGGGCGAGTACACCGTCATCGCGGCGGGCTATCCGCCGGTGGCGACCGTACTCCAGGTCACGGGCGGCGGCCGTACCGAGCGCGATCTCCAGCTCGGCCACGGGGACTGACCGCGCGCCCGCGCGGCCGGTGCCGGTCACGCGAAACCGGCACCGGCCCGACCGGTCCCGGTATGCGGGCCGGTCACCGGACGCCCCGGCTCAGGTGCGGCGCCACAGCGCCGGGACGGCCGGCGGCTCCCATCCGTCGCGCGCGGTGTGCGGCTGCACGCACGTGTACGCGGCGCCGTCGTACGTGACCTGGTCACCGGTGCGGTAGTCGGTCCCGGCGGCCCAGGTGCCGCCGGGCGCGGTCGGCTGATCCGTGGGGGACGGGCCGGACCCGCCCCGCACCCGCAGCACGAAGTCGAACGACGCTTCCTTGGCCGGCCCGTTCTGCCGCACGTTCATCAGCAGCGCGGGGTTGAAGAGCGGGTCGGTGTTGTTGCGCGGCTCGCCGGGGAAGTAGAGCTGCGTGGTGAGGATCGGCTGGTTCGGTGCCTGCACCTTCACGTGCAGGTGGCGGGTGCGGCCCGGGTAGAGGCCCGGCACGATCGTGGTGAGCTTGAACGCGCCGCGCTGGTCGGTGAACTGGTGCCCGCGGAAGCGGAAGCCGACGTTGTCGTAGTTGCCGTTGACGTCCGCCTGCCACCAGTCCAGCAGGACGTGCGACAGCGGCCGGCAGGTCAGCCCGAAGACGTAGCCGCTCACGGTGAGCCGGGTCCCCTGCGTGCCGGGCTGGACCAGCGAGTCGCGCAGCGGCGAGTTCGGCTTGAAGTACGGGCCCTCGATCTGCGGCGGCGTCGGGTCGTCGCCGTCGTCGCAGTACGGGGTGGGGGTGAGCGGACCGTCGGAGGACTTGCTGTCCCGGGCCAGTGCGACACCGCCGAGCAACAGGGGTATCGGCACGGCCGCGACGGCGGCCCTGAGCACCTTCTTGCGGGTGATGCCTCTTCGCGCGCCGTCTTCCTGCGCGGTCTCCGTGTTTTCCGTGCGTCCGTCTTCCATCGCAGTCGCTCCTGTGTGCAGGGGGGAAGGGGGGACAGGGCAGGGCGGAGCCCGGGTGCGGGGGTGGCAGGAGCCGGGCATCCGCGCCGCCGGTACCGGCTGAGCGGCCGCGACAGACGCTATTCGGGCCGCGCGGGCCCTTCGATGGACTCGGCGCGGAGGTCATGGTGAATTCCTCCGGCGCCGCCCGCCGCGCGGCGGAAGTCCCCGGGGCTCAGTCCCGTCTCCCGGCGGAAGAAGCGGCAGAAGTACGCGGGGTCGGCGAACCCCACCCTGCGGGCCACCTGAGCGACCGTCAGCCGGGAACCGGACAGCAGCCGCTTGGCCTCCACGGTCTGCGCGTGCCGGATCAGACGGCCCGGAGTACGGCCGGTGCTGCGCTTGACCAGCTCGGTCAGATGCCCTACGGATACGCCGAGTTCGTCGGCGTAGGACCGGACGGAACGGCCCACGGAACCCGGTTGGGCCAGTAACCGGGTGAATTCCCGGGACACCAGGGCGGCCCGGCCCGACACGGGGTCCGTGCGCCGCACGCCGGACCGGCCCGCCGCGCCGCCCGCGTCGTACGGGCCCGGCGCGCCGTACGGGGCGGACAGCCGCAGCGCGCGGGCGATCAGGATGTGCAACTGCGCCTGGAGCACCGACCGGAACGACGGGGCCCGCTCGCCGTACTCCCGCAGCATCTCCCGCACCAGGCCGGCCATCCGCGCCGCGTCCTCCGGTCCCGGCCGCATCCACGGACGCTCGCCCAGCTCCGTCAGCGCGTCCCGGTCGCCGGGGTGCGCCAGCAGGAAGTCGTCGGTGAACAGGATCACCCAGCCGCGCAGGCCGGCGACGCGGTCCCAGTAGTGCACCTGGCCCGGGGTGATGAAGCACAGGTGGGGCGGGCGCAGCGGCCACCGTTCCTCGTCGAGGACGTGGCTGCCGGTGCCGCCCGTCACGTACACGATCTCGTGGAAGGAGTGCCGGTGCGGGAAACCGGCCCGCGACAGGGGCCCGATGGTGTCGAACGAGCCGATGGCGAAGGGCAGGAGGTGCGGTGCGGGGACGTCCAGGCGGTGCAGCGGCACCGGCCCTTCGGCCTGGTCGTTGCCGCCGCGCGGGGCGAAGACGTCCGGTGCGGGGCCGGCCTGCCGCCCGGCCCGGGGGGCGGCGGCCCGGCGGGCCCCCGCGGTCACCTGTTCGGTCCGTCTGGGCACGCCCTCACCATACGGGCGCCCGCAAGACCCCAACCGGGGCCGTTCGTTCCGCTTCCGGCGGGCCGGCGCCGTGGTGCCGGCGGGACGGTGGCGCCGCGCGGGACGACCGATCGGCTTGCGCCATGGTCGTTCGCGCGGGGCGCACCACCTATTCGGTGAATGCGGCCCCCGCCGTCACCCCACGGTCGTACCGTGGTAGCGGTGGTGCAAGATCGGTGTACGAAGGAGCAACCGCCCATGGAGCGTGGCCCGTCGCACGGCGACGACAGGGTGGGCGCGGTGCCTCAGGTGCCGGCGCCACGGGACCCCGTGCCCGGCCGGATACCGCTCGCCGTCGTGGTGGTGGACGCCGACGGACTGGTCTCCCACTGGAGCACGGGCGCACGCAGGCTCTTCGGACCCACCCGGGAGGAAGCGGTGGGCACGCCCGCCGTCGATCTGATGCCGGTCTCCGGCGCGCTCGGGCAGGAGTGGTCGGCGCGCGACTGGGACGAGGAGGACGGCGAGCGGCTCGACGGGCCCGACCTGGAGGCATCGCTCGGCGGCCGGGCCGCCTACCCCACCGCGGGCCGCGCCCGCATGGCGGATGTGCAGCGCGGCACGGTCGACATCCTGTGGTGGGCGTATCCCCTGGTGGGGCCCGGCGAGGAGCGGCTGCTCGTGCTCGCGGCGGACGCCGACCAACTGCACCACCACGGTGGCACGGACGACACCACCGAGGAGAGCGAGCGCTTCGCGCCCGGATTCGCCCTGCACACCGACTTCCCCGGCTCGGAGGTGCTGGCCGCCCAACTGCCCCAGATACTGCCGAGCATGAGCCCGCAGGAGAGCGCCCGGATCGTCTCCCAGGTCCTGGAACTGGGCTATCCGGTGCTGGAGATCAGCCAGCAGGAGCGCTTCCCGGTCACCCCCGACTGGGGCGTGCCGCGCCGGGTGGAGCGCCGGGCCCGGCTGCTGCGCACCGCCGACACCGCCCAGGACGCGCAGTCCGCCGCCGAGGCCGCGGCGGAGCTGGAGTCCGACCTCGAATACGCCGCCGTCCGCGAGCGGTTGGAGTTCCTGAACGAGGTCAGCGGCCGGATCGGCTCCTCCCTCGACCTGGCCCACACGATCCAGGAGGTCAGCGAGGCCGTCGTACCGCGCTTCACCGACGTCGCCGGCACCTATCTGCGCGAACAGGTCGTCGCGGGCGAGGGCTTCCCCGACGGCCCGCCGGACGCCACGACCCTGTGGCACCGCGTCGCGGTGGAGCACAACGACGAGCCGGGCCGGTGGGACGACGTGGTGCCGGTCGGCGAGTCGATGCCGTTCCCCGTGCACACCCCGTTCTTCCAGTGCATGACCACCGGCGAGCCGGTGCTGATCCCGCGCATCAGCGAGGAGCTGGGCAACGCCATCGCCGCGCAGTTCGAGAAGCGGGACATCAGCCCGCTGATCAACCGCCGCTCGCTGCTGGTGGTGCCGCTCAAGGCGCGCAACGTGGTCCTGGGCTTCATGATCCTGCTGCGCCACCCGGAGCGCATGGAGTTCAACGACATGGACCGGGTCACCGGCGCCGAACTGGCCGCCCGCGCCGGCCTCGTCCTGGACAACGCCCGCATGTACACCTACCAGGAGAACGTCGCCGAGACGCTCCAGGACAGCATGCTGCCGCACATCGAACCCCGCATGGCGGGCTGCGACACGGCCACCCGCTATCTGCCCGGCACCCGCCTCGGCCGGGTCGGCGGCGACTGGTTCGACACCATCAAGCTGCCCGGCTCCCGCACCGCCCTCGTCGTCGGCGACGTGATGGGCCACGGCCTGAACTCCGCCGCGATGATGGGCCAGCTGCGTACGGCCGTGCAGACCATGGCCGCCATCGACATGCACCCCGCGCAGCTGCTGCGCAGCCTGGACGACCTCGCGCAGCGCCTCGGCGACAACTACCTCGCCACCTGCCTGTACGCGGTCTACGACCCGATCGGCCAGCAGCTGACGATCGCCAACGCCGGGCACATCCCGCCCGTTCTGGTGCGGGCCGTGGACGGCCGCAGCGAGCTGCTGGACCTGCCGACCGGCGCGCCCATCGGCGTCGGCGGAGTGCCGTTCGAGGCGGTCACGCTCCCGGTCGCGGCCGGGGACCGGCTGGTGCTGTGCACCGACGGCCTGGTGGAGGTACGCGGCGAGGACATAGGCGTCGGCCTGGCGGCGCTCGCCGAGTCCGCCGCCCACCCGGCCGCCTCCATGGACGACGCCTGCGACGCCATCATCCGTGCGCTGAACGTCCGCGGCGGCCGCAAGGACGACGTGGCCCTGCTGATGGCGCGGCTCAACGGCATCGCCCAGGAGGACGTGGCCGAATGGCGCCTGGCCATCGACGCGCGCGAGGCGGGCCGCGCCCGCCGCCTGGTCCGCGCCCAGCTGGCGCGGTGGGGGCTGCGGGCGGCGTCGGAGACCGCCGAGCTGCTGGTCAGCGAGGTCGTCACCAACGCGGTACGCCACGCCCACACCCAGCACGTGCTGCTGCGCCTGGTCCGTACGGAAGCCCTGCTGTGCGAGGTGTCCGACGACGACCACGCCCTGCCGCAGATGCTGAGCGCGGCGGACGACGACGAGTTCGGGCGCGGGCTGCGGGTGGTCAGCAGGCTCGCGCGGGAGTGGGGCACGAGCCGGACGGCGACCGGCAAGACGGTGTGGTTCGAGCAGAATCTGCCCCGTCAGGACACCACCTGGTCGCGCGACGGACAGGAACCGGACTCGAACACCGCGTGAAACAACGGTCGGCGGCCTTGCGGGGGACCGGGTACGGCAGTAGCAATTGGCCATGAGCGGTTCGAGCCAGTATCTGCGTGCATGGGAAGGCTTCTGGCGCGACGCGCCGGCGGGCGAGGGCGAGGTGTTCTGGGACTCCGACCCGTCCCTGACGGCCGAGCTGCACCTGCCGCTGTTCGCCGGCCACTTCGACGCCGCGCTGCCCGTCGTCGACCTGGGCTGCGGCAACGGCACCCAGACCCGTTTCCTGGCCGGCCGCTACCCGCGCGCGATCGGCGTCGACCTCTCGGCCGCCGCCGTCGCGCACGCCCGCGCCGACGATCCCTCCGGGGTGGCCGAATACCGGTGCCTGGACGCGTCCGACCCGGCGGCCGTACGGGCGCTGCACGGCGAACTGGGCGAGGTGAACGTGTATCTGCGCGGCGTCCTGCACCAGTGCGCGCCGGAGGACCGGCCCCGGATCGTGGCGAACATCGCGACGCTGCTGGGCCGGCGCGGCCGGATCTTCGCCGTCGAACCGGCCGAGGCGTCCCGGGACGTCTTCGCGTCGCTGGCGCAGGGCCCCGGGGGCCCGCCCGGCAAGCTGCGGGCCGTCCTCGCGCACGGCATCGCGCCCGGCGAGATGGCGGACTCGGTCGTCCCCGAACTGCTGGCGGCCTACGGGCTGCGGGTGCTCGGCACCGGCCGGCTGCCGCTGCTGACGACCGAGTACCGCGCGGACGGCTCCCGTATCGAGATCCCGACGAACTGGCTGGTCGCGGGGGTGGCGGGCTGACCGCCGCGGGCACGCGTCCCGGGGCCGCCCGCGCATCGGCCCCGGGTACCGCCGCGCTTCCCCCGTACGGCGGAGGCGCCCCGGCCTGAAGGGCGATGCCGGGCACGAGCGGCGGACGGCACGGTGGTGCACGGCCGGGAGAACCGGCCGCCGGTGGCAAGCCACCGGGCACCGCGTCCTCAGGAGAAGACATGCCGCGCGTCCGCCGTCCTTCCGCCGCCGTCGCCACGGCCCTCGCCCTCTGCGCCGGAAGTGTGCTGACACTCGGCGCGGCGGCCCCGGGCGGGGCGGCCCCGGCCGATGCCCGGGCTGCCGGGCGTACGGCGGAGCCGTCGCTCACCGGCGCGGGCAAGCTCCAGCGGCGCCCGGGCGACGACGTGCACTTCGCCTTCGACGCGCACGGCTTCGCCGACAAGGCGAACGGCACGTTCTACGTCAGCCACCACATGGACAAGAAGTGGGGCGGGCACTTCAAGGGCCGTATCGACTGCCTGCTGACGGGCGGCCCGGTCGCGGTGGCCACCGGCGTGGTCACCGAGGTGGACTTCACCGGCGCTCCCGGCTATCCCGAACTCGGCGACATCAAGGGCAAGCGGTTCGGCTTCACCGTGCTGGACGACGGCAGGAAGGACCGGCTCGGCTACAGCTGGGCCATGGACGGCCTGCCCCGGAACAGCGTCGGGAAGTGCCAGAGCAGCGCGCCCTTCGAGACCTTGGAGAAGGGCGATTTCCGGGTCCGGCACTGGCTGCCGCCCCGCCCGGCGGCCCGGGGCTGACCCGCGGCCGGGTGCCGGGCCGTCACGGGGGTGTGGCCCGGCACCCGGCAGGACACCCCGGCCGTCCCCGCCTGGACACGCCCCGGCCGCCCGGCGTCGCCCCTGGTTATGGTGGGAATCCTGCCCGGTGACGCGCGCGACGGCGTGGCCCCGGGCCGGTGCCGGAGCGGTCCGCCTCCTAGCTGCGATGGGACGGGTGCATGGTGAAGATCCTCATTTCCGCCGACATGGAGGGCGCCACCGGAGTGACCTGGCCGGACGACGTCCTGCCGGGCCACGCCCAGTGGCAGCGGTTCCGGCCGGTGTTCACCGGCGACGTCAACGCGGCGGTCGCCGGGTTCTTCGCCGGCGGCGCCGACGAGGTCCTGGTCAACGAGGCCCACTGGTCGATGCGCAACCTGCTGCTGGAGGAGCTGGACGAGCGCGCGCAGCTGCTCACCGGCAAGCACAAGGCGCTGAGCATGGTGGAGGGCGTCCAGTACGGCGACGTGGACGGCGTCGCGTTCATCGGCTACCACGCGGGCGCCGGTACGGAAGGCGTGCTGGCCCACACCTACCTGGCCAACTCCCTGACCGGCGTGTGGGTGAACGGCACGCGGGCCAGCGAGGGCTACCTCAACTCCCTGGTGGTGGCCGAATACGGTGTGCCGGTGGTGCTGGTGACCGGCGACGACCGGACCTGCGACGACGCCGCCGGGTACGCGCCCGACGCGCGGGCCGTGGCGGTCAAGGACTACGTCTCGCGCTACGCCGCCGTATGCCGCCCGCCGGCCCGTACGGCGGCCGACATCCGGGCGGCCGCGCGGGAGGCCGCGGCGCTCGCGGTGCGCACCGAGCCGGTACGCGGCGGCCCGTACACCGTGGAGGTGGAGTTCGACGCCGAGCACCTGGTGGGCCAGGCGACCTGCGTGCCGGGTGTCGAGCGGACCGGCGAGCGGCGCGTCGCGTATACCAGCGAGAACATGTACGAAGCGATCCGCTGCTTCAAGACGGTCACCACCGTCGTGTCGTCGGCGGTGGAGGAGCAATATGGCTGACAGCGCCGACGACATGGCGGACCGCGCCGGCGACGCGGTGGACGGACAGGCCCTCGACGAGGTCGTACGGTTCACCTCCGACCTGATCCGTATCGACACCACCAACCGCGGCGGCGGCGACTGCCGGGAGCGCCCGGCCGCCGAGTACGTCGCGGAGCGGCTCGCGGAGGCCGGTCTGGAGCCGGTGCTGCTGGAGCGCACCCCGGGCCGTACGAACGTGGTCGCGCGCGTCGAGGGCACCGACCCGGGCGCCGCGGCCCTGCTCGTGCACGGGCACCTGGACGTGGTGCCCGCCGAGCCCGCCGACTGGACCCGGCACCCGTTCTCCGGCGAGGTCGAGAACGGCGTCGTATGGGGCCGGGGTGCCGTGGACATGAAGAACATGGACGCGATGGTGCTCGCGGCCGTACGGCAGTGGGCGCGCAGCGGCGTGCGGCCCCGGCGCGACCTGGTGCTGGCCTTCACGGCCGACGAGGAGGCCAGCGCCATCGACGGCGCGGGCTTCCTCGCCGACCACCACCCCGGTCTGTTCGAGGGCTGCACGGAGGGCATCAGCGAGTCCGGCGCCTTCACCTTCCACGCGGGCGGCGGGATGCGGGTCTACCCGGTCGCGGCGGGCGAGCGCGGCACGGCCTGGCTGAAACTGACCGCCGAGGGCCGGGCCGGGCACGGCTCCAAGGTCAACCGCGCCAACGCGGTCAGCCGGCTCGCCGCGGCCGTGGCCCGCATCGGCGAGCACCGCTGGCCGGTGCGGCTCACCGACACCGTGCGCGCCGCGCTCACCGAACTGGCCGCCCTGCACGGCATCGAGGCCCGCCTGGACGCCCCGGACTTCGACGTGGACACGCTGCTCAGCAAGCTCGGCCCGTCGGCCGCACTCGTCGAGCCGACGGTCCGCAACAGCGCCAACCCGACGATGCTGGAGGCCGGTTACAAGGTCAACGTCATCCCGGGCAACGCCGTCGCCCACGTGGACGGGCGGGTGGTCCCCGGCGGCGAGGCGGAGTTCCGCACCACCATGGACCGCCTCACCGGACCCGACGTCACCTGGGCGTACGACCACGGCGAGGTCGCCCTCCAGGCCCCGGTCGACTCGCCCGCGTACGCGGCGATGCGGGCCGCGATCGAGCGCTTCGACCCGGGCGGCCATGTGGTGCCGTACTGCATGTCGGGCGGCACGGACGCCAAGCAGTTCTCCCGCCTGGGCATCACCGGATACGGCTTCTCGCCGCTCAAGCTGCCGGAAGGTTTCGACTACCAGGCGCTCTTCCACGGGGTGGACGAACGCGTTCCGGTCGAGGCGCTGCACTTCGGCGTCCGGGTCCTCGACCACTTCCTGAGGTCGGTCGAAGGGTGATACGTACGGGTTGATGCCCGGCCGCGCGTACGACAGGCTTGGCGGCTCCAGCGACTGAGGAGGAACGCCACGATGGTGACCACGGCCCCCTACGGAGCCTGGCCGTCCCCGATCGACGCCCGGCTGGTCGCCGAGCACGACGGCCGCCCCGAGTACGTCGGCGTGGTAGGGGCCGAGGTGTGGTGGACCGAGGCCCGCCCCGCGGAGGGCGGCCGGCGCGCGCTGGTGCGCAGGGGGCTCGACGGCACGGAGGAGACCGTGCTGCCCGCGCCGTGGAACGTGCGCAGCCGGGTCATCGAGTACGGCGGCCAGCCCTGGGCCGGCGCGGTGGACGCGGACGGCCGCACGGTCGTGGTCTTCTGCGACTTCGCCGACCAGCGGCTGTACGCGTACACCCCGGACGACGGCGCCGCGCCCCGCCCGCTGACCCCGGTCTCGGCCGTCGGCGGCGGACTGCGCTGGGCCGACCCGGTGCTGCGCCTGGACCGCGGCGAGGTGTGGTGCGTCCTGGAGGAGTTCACCGGGCCCCGGCCGACCGATGTGCGCCGGGTGATCGCCGCGGTGCCGCTGGACGGTTCGGCGGCCGAGGACCGTACGGCGGTGCGCGAACTGAGCGACGACCGGCACCGCTTCGTGACGGGACCGCGGATCTCCCCGGACGGGCGGCACGCGGCGTGGATCGCCTGGGACCACCCGCGGATGCCGTGGGACGGCACGCTCGTGCTGCTCGCCGGCATCACCGACGGCGGCGTGTTCACCGGCGTACGGGAGTTCGCCGGCGGCCCCGAGGAGTCCATCGCGCAGGTCGAGTGGGACGCGGACGGCACGCTGCTCTACGTCTCCGACGCCGACGGCTGGTGGGAGCTGCGCCGCGCCGACCCGGCGGACCTGGACGGCACGCCCGGCAGGCGCCTGTGCCCGCCCCGGCAGGAGGAGTTCGGTGGCCCGCTGTGGAAGATCGGGATGCGCTGGTTCCTGCCGCTGGACGGCGGCACGATCGCCGTCGTGCACGGCCGCGGCGCCACCTCGCTCGGCATCCTCGACCCGGTCGGCGGCGACCTGGTGGACGCGGCCGGGCCGTGGACGCAGTGGGCGCCGTCGCTGGCCGTGCACGGCAGCCGGGTGATCGGCATCGCCGCCGGCCCGCGCAGCGCGCACGAGATCGTGGAGCTGGACACCTGCACCGGCCGGGCCCGGGTGATCGCGGCGCGGCACACCGACGCCGTGGACCCGGCGTACTACCCCGAGCCGCAGAGCCGCACCTTCACCGGCCCGGACGGCCGCGACGTCCACGCCCACATCCACCCGCCGCACAGCCCCGGCCACCGCGCCCCCGACGGCGAACTGCCGCCCTACGTGGTGTGGGCGCACGGCGGCCCCACCGGCCACGCCCCGCTCGTCCTGGACCTGGAGGTGGCCTACTTCACCTCTCGCGGCATCGGTGTCGCCGTGGTCAATTACGGCGGTTCGACCGGCTACGGACGGGCCTACCGCGAGCGGCTGCGGGAGCAGTGGGGCGTGGTGGACGTCGAGGACTGCGCGGCCGTCGCCGAGGCGCTGGCCGACGAGGGCACCGCCGACCGCCGCCGGCTGGCCGTGCGCGGCGGCAGCGCGGGCGGCTGGACCGCGGCGGCCTCGCTGGTGACGACGGACCTGTACGCCTGCGCCACCATCAGCTACCCGGTCCTCGACCTGGTGGGCTGGTCCGAGGACGGCACCCACGACTTCGAGTCGCAGTACCTGGAGAGCCTGATCGGCCCGCACGACCAGGTGCCGGACCGCTACCGCGAGCGGTCCCCGCTGCACCACGCGGACCGGATCTCCGCGCCCTTCCTGCTCCTCCAGGGCCTCGACGACGCGGTGTGCCCGCCCGCCCAGTGCGAACGCTTCCTGCGCGCGGTCGCCGGCCGCGGCACCCCGCACGCCTACCTGGCCTTCGAGGGCGAGGGCCACGGCTTCCGGCGCGCGGAGACCATCGTGCGCGCCGTGGAGGCGGAACTGTCGCTGTACGCCCAGACCTTCGGCATCGCCCGTACGGACGTCCCGCCGCTGGAGCTGACGAAGTGACAGGCCCCGGTTCCGTCGGCGCCGGGGACCGCCCCCGCCGCCTGGTGCCCGGCGACCAGGTGCGCATCGTCGCGCCGAGCGGCCCGGTCGTGCCGGACCGGCTGGACGCCGGGGCCGACCTGCTGCGCGGCTGGGACCTCGATCCGGTCGAGGCGCCCCACGTGCGCGGCCGGCACGCCGCCTTGCCGTACCTGGCGGGCACGGACGAGGAGCGCGCCCGCGATCTCCAGGAGGCGCTGTGCGACCCGGGCGTCGCGGCGGTGTTCGCGGCGCGCGGGGGATACGGCGCGCAGCGCGTGGCCGACCTGCTGGACTGGGCGGCGGTGCGGGCCGCCTTCCGCGCGCACGGCCCCAAAGCGCTGGTCGGCTTCAGCGATGTGACGGCCCTTCACGAGGCGTTCGCGGTGCGCGCCGGGGTGGCGACGCTGCACGGCCCGGCCGTCGCGGGCGAGGTGTTCCTCAAGGACGAGCCGACCCGCGAGCACCTGCGGCGCACGCTCTTCGCGCCCGGCTCGGCCCGGGTCGTCACCTCGCCGGCCGCCCGGCCGCTGGTGCCGGGCCGGGCGAGCGGCGTCACGCTGGGCGGCTGCCTGTCCCTGCTCGCCGCCGACCTCGGCACGCCGCACGCCCGCGCGGGCGCCGCCGGGGGCCTGCTCCTGCTGGAGGACGTGGGCGAGCCCCCGTACCGCGTGGACCGCGCACTGACCCAGCTGCTGCGCGCCGGGTGGCTGGACGGCGTCGCGGGCGTCGTACTCGGTTCGTGGGCCCGCTGCGGCCCGTACGAGAACCTCCGCGCGGTGCTGCTGGACCGCCTCGGGCCGCTCGGGGTGCCGGTGGTGGAGGAGTTCGGCTTCGGGCACGGCGACTCGGCGCTGACGATGCCGCTGGGGGTACGGGCGGAGCTGGACGCGGCGGCCGGGACGCTGACGTACGACGTACCGGCGCTGCGCGAGCGCCGCTGAGGGCGGGC
This sequence comes from Streptomyces sp. NRRL F-5755, assembly GCF_001279365.1. Classification (NCBI taxonomy): domain Bacteria; kingdom Bacillati; phylum Actinomycetota; class Actinomycetes; order Kitasatosporales; family Streptomycetaceae; genus Streptomyces; species Streptomyces sp. NRRL F-5755. Next base: position 170,182 of record NZ_LGCW01000114.1, read on the forward strand.
GCCCCTGAGAGCGGGTGCGCCACCCGGACGAGCGACCCGGTCCTGCGCGACAGATCCCGTACCGCTCTCGAACGGGTGGTCCGGCGGGCCGGGATCCGGCTGTTCGTGTAGCCCATCGAGTGGTTCGGGCGGAGCCTTCCGGACGGACCCGGCACGGCCGGGAGACAATCCGCGTTGACACCTCTGTTACCCGTGTCACACCATGAGCCGGCCGTTACCGACCGCTTGGTACGGCGTGCCGTTGTGGAGGTCTGCGTGCCCAGCGTGTCCAGTGCCCTGCCCGGGGCCGCGTCCCGGCCCGTCCGGCGCGCGGCGCGCACCCGATCCGCGCGGCTGCCCGTCACCGCCTCCGTGTGCCTCGCCGCCTGCGCCGCCCTCCTCGGGCCGGTCACGGCCGCCGGCCCGGCCGGCGCGGCGGGCCCCCGGCAGCCCGGTTACGCCGTCACGCCCCTGAAGCTGCCGGTACGGGCCGGCGGCCGGGACTGCACACTGGACGCCGACCTGTACCGCCCCACCGGGGTGGACGCCGCGCACCCGGCACCCGCCGTCGTGACCACCAACGGCTTCGGCGGCAGCAAGTCGGACGGCTCCACCGACGCCATCGCCCGCGCCTTCGCCTCCCGCGGCTATGTCGCGCTGGCCTACTCCGGCCTCGGCTTCGGCCGGACCGGCTGCCCGATCTCCCTGGACGACCCGCGGATCGACGGGCGGGCGGCGAGCCAGATCCTGGACTTCCTCGCCGGGCAGCGGGCGGCCAAGAACGGCGTCCGCGTCGACTTCGTCACCAAGGACGGCCCGCGCGACCCGCGGGCGGGGATGTTCGGCGGCTCGTACGGCGGCGCGATCCAGCTGGCCACCGCGTCGGCGGACGAGCGCCTGGACGCCCTGGTCCCGCTGATCACCTGGCACGACCTCACGTACGCGCTGGCGCCCGACAACGCCGACCGCACCTCCGGCGTCGCGGGGCCGGCCCCGGGCGCGTACAAGCACCAGTGGACCAACGGCTTCTACCTCATCGGCGAGGCGCAGGGCCTGCTGCACCCGCGTCTGGACCCGTCCCGGGGCGGCGGCGCGGGCTGTGTGCACTTCGTCGCGCAGGCGTGCGAGCTGAAGAAGCGGCTGAACTCCGGCCGCTATCCGTCCGCCCCCACGGAAGCCGCGCTCGACTACGCGCGCAGCGTCTCCCCGTCCTCCTACCTCGCCACGGTCCGTACGCCCACCCTGCTCGTCCAGGGGCAGGCGGACACCCTCTTCAACCTCAACGAGGCCGCCGCGACATTCGAGACCCTGCGGGCCCAGGGCACCGACACCGCGATGATCTGGCAGTCCTGGGGCCACAGCGGCGGCATGACCGACCCGGCGCCCGGCGAACTCGACCTGGGCAAGGGGAACTTCGAGACCAGTTACGTGGGCCGGCGCACCCTCGCCTGGTTCGGCCGCTATCTGCGCCGGGAGTGGGACACCGACACCGGTCCGGCGTTCGCGTACTACCGCGACTGGGCGGCCCGTGGCCCTGCCTACGCGGCCTCGGAGGTCTACCCCGTCGGCATCCCGCGGCGGCTGTACCTCTCCGGCGACGGCAAGCTCGTGGACAACCCGGCGGACGTGGCCACCGGCAGCCGCCACTACCGCAACTGGCGGGTCGCGTCGAGCCATTCGGAAAGCTCGCTGGCCGCCCTGACGAAGCTGCCGAACCCCAAGCCGTACGACACCCGGGGCACCTACCTGGACTGGACGTCCGAGCCGGTGCGCGGGCGGCCCGTGGACGTGGTCGGCGCGCCCCGCGCCACCCTCCGCGTCCATTCCCCCGACGCCGAACGCACCCAGCGCTCCGATGACGCGGCCGACCGGCTGCTGCTCTTCCTCAAGCTCTACGACGTCGCGCCGAACGGCGGCAAGACCCTCGTACACCGCCTGGTGGCCCCTGTACGGGTGCCCGACGTCACCCGGGAGTTCACCGTCGACCTGCCCGCGATCGTCCACCGCTTCGCGCCGGGCCACCGGCTGCGGCTGGTCATGGCCGCCAGCGACACCGCGTACTTCGGCAACCGTGGCAGCAAGCAGGTGACGGTACGCAGCTCGCGCGCGGAGACCGGCACGCTGGATCTGCCGGTGGTGGGGGAGGGGTTGGAGGGGCTGGACGACGACCTGCCGTAGGGCGGGCCCCGGGCCCGGCGCACCGGGCCCGGGTGCGGTGACCGTCAGTCGTCCGTGACCGTGATCGCCTGAACCGGACAGGCGCGGGCGGCCTCGCGTACGAGCGGGTCGCCCGCGCCGTCCTCGCGGCCGGGCAGCAGGGTGCTGAAACCGTCGTCGTCCTGGGTGAACACCCCCGGTGCGGTCAGTACGCACTGGCCGGAGCCGATGCATACGGACGTATCGATGTCGATCTTCATGGCGGCTCTCCTCCGTTGACGGGTACAGGGCGTGGGCTACCAGGTGACGGGCAGTTCGACCAGGCCCTGGAGGGTGTGGCCGGGCTTGACGGGTATCCCGGCGGCGGGCACCGCCAGCCGCAGCCCGGGGAAGCGGGCGAAGAGCGCCCCGAAGGCGATCTCCATCTCCGCGCGGGCCAGGTTCTGGCCCAGGCACTGGTGGACGCCGAAGCCGAAGGCGACGTGGTGGCGGGCGGGGCGCTCCCAGTCCAGGGTGTCCGGCGAGGCGTAGGCGGAGCCGTCCCGGTTGACGACCGAGGTGGAGAAGATCACGCCGTCGTCCGCCCGGATCGTCACGCCGCCGATCTCGATGTCCTCGGTCGCCACCCGCACCATGCCGTCGGCGATGGACAGGAACCGCAGCAGCTCCTCGACCGCGGTCGGGAGCAGCGACGGGTCGGCGCGCAGGGCGGCGAACTGCTCGGGGTGTTCCAGGAGCGTGAAGGTGCCCAGGGACAGCATGTTGGAGGTGGTCTCGTGCCCGGCCACCAGCAGCAGCATGGCCATCCGGACCAGTTCGCGGTGGCCCAGCTCGCCGGAGTCCAGCCGCTCGGCGATCAGCTCGTCCAGCAGGCCGTCGCCCGGCTCCTTCCGCTTGCGCTCGACCAGGCCGGTGAAGTAGTCCTCCAGCTCGTCCCGGGCCTCGGTGACCTCCTGCGGGTCGACGCTCTGCAGGAGCGTTCGGGACAGGCCCTCGAACAGCTCGTGGTCGGCGTACGGGACGCCCAGGAGCGCGCAGATCACCATGGACGGCACGGGCAGCGCGAAGGCGGACACCAGCTCGGCGGGCGGGCCCTGCTCCTCCATGGCGTCCAGCAGCCGGTCCACGATCTCCTGGATACGGGGGCGCAGCTCGGTGGCGCGCTTGACGCTGAAGCTCGGTATCAGCATCCGGCGCTGCGTGTTGTGCTCGGGATCGTCGACGCCCAGCAGCGGGGTGCGCACCTTGCGCAGCGTCTCGAAGCGCGGGGCGGGGGAGGGGAACGCCGGGTTCTGCCGGTCGGCGGACAGGCGCGGGTCGGTGAGCAGCGCCCGCGACTCGGCGTGCCCGGTCACCACCCAGGCGGGGCGCCCGTCGTAGAGCGTCACGCGGGACAGGGGGCGGCTGTCGCGCAGGGGCTGGTAGCCGGCGGGCGGGTCGTAGGGACAGGTGCGGTCCTGCGGGAAGGGCAGCGCCTCGGTCATGGGACCTCCAGGTGGGAAGGTGCGTGGCGGTGCGGCCGTCGGACTCCTTCGGCAAGGCTGGCGGACGGTGGGTCGGGAGGAGATAAGGGCTGGGGGAGGGGAGGGGGGAGGGGGGGGGGG